>NZ_SPPA01000023.1:0-50033 GCF_004569585.1 Muribacter muris
TTAATTCACCATTGCCATATTTTAGAAACGGGTAATGAATCTTATCGATTTAAACATCGTAATTAAGAAATAATAAAAGTGGATCACTTTTAAAGGATCTTTGTGGTTCAATTTTGGAAGATCATTGACATCTCACCTCATTAGATACAAAAAAAGCCACTTAATGTGGCTACTGACTTTCTGTTGAAAGCGACAATATCGTAGAGCGGTTTTTAGTTTTTGTCAATGAGATTTATCCCGCTTTTCGTGGTAGTGAATATGCAGGTTGATTTTTTTGTTGTCTTCAATCGCAAGGAAAATCGCCATTAGCATTGTGATGACAGCGTGAATTAAATTAGTCGGTTGGAAAATGCTAATAATTAAGATAATGAGTGTCATCAAAATAGCGATGAGTTTGCCGAGGTTTAGGGGATTCATTTTGCCTTCCTATTAAAAGCAATCTCCCAGTGCTAGAATAGTGGTGTCTAATCATTATTTTTTACAGCAAGGAGATTGCTATGTCCGAAATATCGAGTGTAGTGACAGCGGTTTGTGCTGTGCTTGGGGTTATTGGGGGTTTTGTGGTTTGGATGAATAATATTATTCAATCAAGAATGCCAGCGTGCCATTTTACTGTATTTAGGGTTCTTTCATCTCGGATTTATCGTGTTACACTTTATCCAAAGCGGATAAAGCACGTTTATTTGCTTGAAAACATTCAGTCAAGTTATCCGTTATACGCTCAGTTTAAAGGCGTTGATATTCTTGGACGAGGTGATGTTCAGCTGATTGATGAACTGAATAAGGAAAATCTGGGGATTGTTATTCAATCTTGTTACCAGCAATTAGAAAAAGAACCTATCATTGAATTTTTTATTGATTTAAAAGGCTATCAAAAACCGATTTATTCGATGAGATTATTATTTAAATCTGAACATTTCCCATTTCGTTGGGGAAAGCCCGTTAATATTGCAATAGATACAAAAGAAGCCACATAATTGTGGCTTGCTGACTTTCTGTTGAAATTGGATATAGTCTAGAACAAAGGGCGGTGGTGTCAATATCCTACATACTGAAATCCCCTATCCTGTGCTAGAATGGTAGTGCCTAATTATCATTCATCAAAACAGGAGATTTCAGTATGTGGGATTCATTTTCTAAGATAGTTATTCACTTGATTGATAAGGTTTCATTAACTGCTATGTTCCTCTTTACCTTGACTTTTGGTCTGTTATGGTTCGCTATTCCTTATGAGATGGCTGCTTATTACCTTGCACCAAGAATATTACCTATGGGAATTTATTGGGGCTTTTTATTTGTGTGTTCTAGTGGAGTATTTCTTTTCTGTAGAGTAATAGAAAATTATTGTTATCCACGTTTTAAGCGGTGGAAAGCATTTCGTGCGTGGGAAAAGATTTATGCAACACTTTCTCCAGAAGAGTTAGCAATTGTCGAAAAATTGGTAAGCCAAGACGGTGCACCCTTAGAATTAAAAAACGCTCAAGCGATAAATTTAGTTTCTAAGGGTATTATTAGTGTGAAGTTATTTCATCCTATGTTTAATTCGTATTTGCTTACGGCTTCATTTCGAGCTTTTATTTTTAATAAATATCGAACAGAGATACATAAAAAGCCCACTTGTTAAAGTGGGCAGCGGAGTGGGCTATCGACTATGTCGATTTCTCTTTTTACCATTCCGCAACCGCACTCAATCAGTCGTAAAACCCAACTTAGTGCAAACAAAACCGACTGAAAAAGTGCGGTTGGGAATGTCCCCTGTATCACGCACATACAGGGGAACGCACGCACGAATTTACTAACCTAATTTTCCTTACTTTTTAACTTGCACCTGCCCCTCATTGCAGCACCGATTATTTGTTTTCGGTGGGAACTTAATTGAGGGTAATGAATCATATCCACCTAATCGGTGGGGCTAATTCAGCTCTGCTGCGTCAAGCCTGCTTTTCGTGGGCTTTCACGTGTCCATTCAGAACAGCACTTTGCATTTCCCGTTGAGATTGTCGGTCGTAGCCGATAAATCCGCTTTGACGAACAAGGTCGCAGGTTCTCTGTCAATGCTGTTTTGAATGGCGACCGCAGTCGTTTTCACGGTGATTGTGCTTGACCGACACAATCCTGCGGTCGTTTAAGTAAGTCGCACTATGCTTCACGATTCACTGCCGTTGCCGAACTGTACGCCTACTTGTCACCCCAATGGTTCCGTTGCCAATTCGCCCTCACGGCGATTTTTCACGTAAGACTAAACGTTTATCAAGCTGGCAGGGCTTTTTATCTGCCTGTTTAAGCAATCGCACTTGATAACCGCTTGGGATGTTTTTATTTCTGAATTGTCTAAAATTGAGTGTATGGGTGAGAGTGCCTTTCTTTACCCCGAAAGGCAGGGGTATAATGTGATTTCCTTAAACACAACTAAAAGGTTCACACTATGAAAAATTACTTAATCAGCTATGATTTGAATAACTTCGATAAGGATTATTCAGACCTTATTAAAGCCATTAAAACCTATCGCAGTGCTTTGAAAATTCTCGATTCTGTTTTCGTCATACAAACATCATCATCTGCGTTTGAGATAACTTCTTATTTAAAAGAGTATCTTGATGAAAATGATGAAATCATCGCCACAGAACTCACAGAAGATACTGCGTGGATCTTGCAAGGCAAAAAATCTGATGAATTAGCGAGGTTATTTACCTAATACCGGCAGAGCTAATACCTTTAAAATCAAAGACTTCATCAAGTTCATTATTTAACTTCAACATTTCAAGCTGTTTGATGATTTCAGCAGCTTGATGTTTAATCATATACGTTCGTGAATCGCTAAACTCGACTGTTTTATTGACAAGTACTTCATCATCAATTTGACAAGAAAAGGTTAGTTTGAACTTATGCTCTGTTGGAACAATTCTTACATCGTCGTCATTTTGAGTTTGCATAATTTTTCCTCTTGGTTATTACACTCACCCATACACTCAATTTTTAAAGAACATTCAAACCACCGTCTCTGCTGTCTCTCGGCTTTCGCCTGCTGGGTTGTTTGTTTTGATGGGTGTAATTTAAGTTATCTTAAATTAAATGACAAGCTAAAATTTTAATATTTCTTAACTTATTTTAAGAATACTTTATTTATCAAAGAGTTACTTTTTTTGTTATTTACTTGATTGCTTGTTTTTTGAGCTTTGTGGGAACGCTTGAGGCTGAAATCGGTGAAAAAGGGCAAGATTTTGCCCTTTGGGAATTAAGTTTGGGGTTAAAGTAATGGGGAGAGGGTAAAGAAAACCGCCCGTAGAGGGCAGCTTAATGGGGTAAGGTTGGTTTATTGATATTATCTTCAATCATAAAGAATAAGCCTAATATAGTTACGAAAAGAAGATTACAAATAATTAGTAAGTAAGTGATTTTTAGACCACTAAAAATCCAGCTTACTTCATATTTACTTATTAAATTTATGATATTAGGTTCAGCTATTTGTGCTAATCCGCCGATAAAATAAGTAATTAGACTTACAAAAGAGAGGTAGCCAAACAAACTAGTTAAAAATCTTCTCCTTGTTATAGGTTTTTCCTTTCCCCAAAGATAAATTGGCTTTTCCCCTCTCATTTCTTCGTCTAACCGAGGCAGAGAGGCAGTAGATATTGCTGCTAGTGAGGCAATATAAAAACCTGTTAGGATTTGCAATATTCCATTCACAATGGCTACAAATCCTTTATCTCCAAGCAAACTAAGCTTTTGAGGCAGGTAGTAGTTTGCCACCACAATCAAAGAAGTTAGAATGATTGGTAATAGCACATCAAAATAGAATTTTTCCTTATGAAAAATTCTCAAATAATTTAGAGGTGCTAATAGCTTTCTCATATTTTAAATAAATTCAATCATTTTTCTGATAAGTTCACTGTGCCACTTATGGTCGCATAGATAAATAGGTTTATCAAGCAAAATTCGCTGTTTCATTGCGAATGGAGATACTCTGATATCCTGTGCTGTCTGTTCGTTGGTTAATTGTTCAACCTTATCTAGATTATAATCACTGCTTTGAGTTTTGTGATCAACTTCGTGAGTTACTTTTAATCTGTCGTAACCCTTACTTTTTGAAAATTTTGCAAGCTTTGCTAATTTATTAAACGTTTCATTTATTATTCCTGTATTTACTTTCCCGAATTCTAATCTATGGGTTTCTTTATACTGAATTCTTGTTTCTTCATCTTCATCAGGATCTAACGCTCCTGATTGAAAAGCCTCATATTTAAATGCTGTAACAGATTTAATTTTCCCTGTTACCAGCTGCTCTTCAAAATTATTTGCAGCAAGGAAAGTAATATTTATTTGTGGTTTATGCGTTTTATTTTTATCGTTAGGATCTTGATAAGCAATGTTTCGAATTGCGTAATTTAATAAATCTTCGACTGCACCTCTACTCAAACCTTGCATTTCCTCAAGTGAAGCAGTAAAACAGTTTGGAAATAGTGTATTTAGTGTGTTTGTATCAATTACCAAGTGGGCAGCACAAGCTCCCCCTTCATTCGTATTTTTCTTCACAATGCGAGATTTTCCTGTAATAGTATCTGCGAACGCAGGGTCTGAAGCATTTCTATTTATATATTGTAGAAATAAGACTAAATATCTATCTTGAATAAGCTTTGCTTGAAGAATGCGATAAATTGAGTTGCCATTATCTCTTTTATATACAATTTGTTTGAAATTAGCTTTTAGATAATTCACAATTTCGGAAATTGGAATATAAAAACTAATATCATCTTTTGAACTTATTTTTACTTCACAAGAATAAGTAAAACGTCTGTCATCACTATATAAAATACTCATTACAAGAACCTTATTAAAATAATCTCCCCAAAATTTAACTTCTGGCGTTGAGGTAATAAAATTATCCCTTTTCTTGTCTCTATACCAAAAATCCAGCTTCTGCTCTATGCATAATCAATATTTTTCTCTATTTATTTCGTAAGATATTGATTGCGATGTCGGCTACTTCACCTGCCAGCTCCTTCTGCTCCCACAAGGCATTCCAAATCGTATCTTCTGACAATACGCTGTAATTACCTTTGGTGTCGAAGGTATATTTTTCTGAGTTATCGTGTAACTCTATCCATTCGGGCTGTTGGTAAAAGGTTTCAAGCTCTTTGGCTAATTTAGTAGCCTCTTGCCAATCTTTTAGGCTATCTGCCAGCTTTTTCTGTAATTCGAGTAATCGCCCGTAGTTATCTTGAGCTTGTTGGATTTTCTGTTGCATTGCTGTTACTAGCGTTTTCTCCGATAAATCCGGTGTTCTATCATTGTTCCGATGATGCGGATTTCCTGCTTATTGGAATACATTTTGGGGTAATCAGGGTTTAGTGGAATGAGTTCAAAGTGTACTCTGCCAAGCTCATCGACCTCTCCAGTTTCGCGGTATTTCTTAAATGTCGCTTCATAATCACCATTGATAGCGACAACAAATTCACCTGTTGCGGGTTTTTCTTCAGGATCAACAATAATATAATCACTTTCCTTGAAATCTGGTTCCATTGAGTCGCCGGTTATTTCAAGGGCAAATCCATATTCTGAAATTTCAAGATCAGTCATTAGGTATTCATAGCCTGTAGAATTAAATCTGTCGCAAATATCCGTCCACATCCCTGCTTGTACATAGCTAATAATCGGCACTTTTGTACCTTGCGTTGCTGGCGTTGCTTTCGATACATTGCCTTCACCTTTAAGTAGCCACGTTAATTCACATTCAAGAGCGATCGCTAGATCAAAGATATTTTCTGCGTTTGGCTTAGTTGTATCAGACTCCCACTGTGAAATAGCAACGTGAGAAACCCCTTTAATCGCTTTAGCCACATCTTTTTGTGTAAGTTTCAATTCTTTCCTACGGGCTCTAATACGTTGCCCTATCGTATCTAGTTCCATTATAAACCTCAATGAATTTGTTAAGTTATCTTAACTCTTATTTACTAAAGTTTCCTTTAGTGTTATTATTTTAAGAATTCTTAAATAAAAGGAATGCTTATGTATAAAAGAGATGTTTTAGAACACTTCAAAAAAATGAGCGAAGTCGCAAAAGTTCTAGGCATTACAGTGGCAGCTGTTTCTCAATGGGGAGAGGTGATCCCCGAAAAGAATGCTTACCGCTTACAAACTCTCACAGGTAACAAATTAAAAGTGAATGAGAGTTTGTATCGTATTACTGGCAGCTAATTTACCCGATTTCCCCTTCTGAAATCTTCAAGAAAACACAGGAATTTTTTATGAACGAATTACAGAGCGATCACAGCTTTGCACCAATACAGCAGACATTGCAGCTACGGTGTAAAACGGCTCGTGGCGGGATTTCATCGCTGGCATTAGGGCTGGGCAAGTGTGAGAAGAAACTGGCTAACGAACTCAATATCAACGTAGAGCAGAATAAGCTCGGTTTTATGGATGCCGTGCAGTTGATTGTACTGACAGAAAGCCGAAACGTTGTTGAGATGATGGCCCGTGAGGTCGGTTGCACATTGTTACCAATGCCGACGTGCCAGCATAATTCTGTTGATCAGCTTAGAGAAGTGCTGAATTTATCTTCTCAGGCAGGGCAGTTATGCGGGAAATACAGCCGTTCGATTTCGCCGGACTCTGAACTAGGTGAAAACCTCTCACGAAAGGAAATTCACGAATTATTAGACATTTTAAACCGCTTGCAAGACAGCGTGCAGTGCCTGAAATGGGAACTGGGACAATAAAAAACCATTGCTTATCGGTAATTAAATAATAAGGAGAACATAATGCTAAATGTGACTTATGAATTGAAAATGAAAATTGATGGAATGGACTTTCGTGAATATTACGACATCAAAGTCCGCCATCCAGAAGGTGAAGTAAGCCCTTTCGATACGTTCCAAAAATTTTTGGAGTATATGAAAAAAGAAGTAGCGGCACTTAACCTTGAATCTGATTTGATTGAAAGAAAGCCCCGCTATTATCGGGAGTTAGCGGTATTTAAGGGGAAACAAAATCAGTAATGGGGTCTGGCGAAACCTCATCATTATCATCTGATGTATGGCTATATAGCAACTCATATTGGGCGTTAATAATTTTTGCCAGAGAAAATAGCTCTGAGGTGAGCCGATCATAAATATCATCAATATGTACAACGCTTTTTTCTTGTTTGAGTGCTTTGATGATTTCTTCTTTAGGCAAGATAGAAGCTGCGAGTTTTAGTGCATCAGCACGAGAAAGTTTTTTCATATCCTAATCCTGTTTTTGAGTTGTGGTTAGGAAAAGTATAAATCCTTTGAGTTGTGGTGACAAGAAGGTGCTTGAAGCCGGTGCAAGCCTAAATAAAGACCGGCGATTGAGCAATAAAAAACCACCGCTGACACGGTGGCTAATTACACTCACAAGGAGATTTTCGAATCTATGGAAAATATTAACCCGAATGAAAAACAAAGTCAAAGCCAAAATGCTCAAATTTTGGCATTTATGCAAAACGGCGGGCGGATTACTTCGCTTGAGGCATTAGAGAAATTTGCTTGCTTACGACTTTCGGCACGCATTAAAGATTTGCGTGATCGTGGCTATGCGGTCTGTGATGAATTTATCACAGTGCCAAGCGGCAAGCGTGTGAAGCAGTATTTTATTGAGGTGGCAGAATGAGTATGTTGTTAATGGTCAAAGCGATGCAATGCAAAATTGGCAATCCTGCTCGCAAATTGGTGTTATTGAAATTAGCTGACAACGCTAACGATGATGGCGTGTGCTTTCCGAGCTATCAATACATTGCTGACCAGTGTGAAATCTCTCGCCGTAGTGCGATCAACCATATTGATACGTTGGTTGAAATGGGGTTTGTTTCTAAAAAAGAACGTAAGAACAAAGACGGTTCTAGCTCGAATTTGTATCAATTACACCTTGATAAGCCTAGTGAAAATTCTGCACTAGGGGGAGTGAAAAATCTGCACCACCCTAGTGAAAATTCTGCACTAGGGGGTAGTGAAAAATCTGCACCCATAACCAGTCACTCTTTTGAACCAGTCAATGAACCTAAAAAAACTACGCAAAAAACTTCAGCGTTGGCTCTGCTTGAACAGTTTGGAATTACCGAACAATTGGCAATCGATTTCATTGCCCACCGAAAAGCCAAACGAGCAGCCATCACTAAAACTGCCCTTGATGGATTTCAGCGGGAAGCTGACAAGGCAGGAATTCCTATTCAACAAGCTATCGCAATTTCGATTGAGCGTAACTGGCAAGGCTTTAATGCCGACTGGTATGGGCGATGTATGTCGAACACTCAGGGATTTGCCAAAAATCCGTCTAATCGTCCCGCTTGTAATTCGCCAGACCCGTTTGACAATTCCGGCAATTGGGCGAAAGGGCGGATGATTTATGTTCGGGAGGACGCACTATGAAATCCGTTACCGACTTATCAAACAAGCCCTTAGTCGGCAGCGAGCCGAACTACCACCTGCCGACAAAAGCGGTAGAAATTACGCCACAGGCTCACGAGGTAATGGATAAATTATTCCAACGGCTGACATTGATTTTCCCCGCGTGGCGAAGTGCTTTGCCGACTGAAACGTCTATTGCCGAGTTTAAGGCATTTTGGCTTGAGGAGCTGATTAACGCCAAAATCCGTAACTGGAAACTGCTTGCACGGGGACTAGAGCGTTGCAAGCAATCGAAAAGCCCCTTTTTACCGTCTATTGGGCAGTTTATCGAATGGTGCTTAGCGGAAGATTACCAAGCTCTTGGCTTACCGGACGAAGATAAACTCTATCGCCGATTACACGCATTTATGCGGTTTGGCATTGAAGAAATCGGGCAGTTTAAGTTTGAAAGCAACGCTGAGTATTGGCTGATTACGGACTTGTATGTGCGTTGCCGAGCGGGGGAGTGGAGCGAGAAAACGTTAAGATCCGAGATTGGAAAGGCATTAGACAAAATGGCAGGTCGCCTCAAACGATGTGAGCCAATCCCCGAACCGAAAATTACGCTACCTGAACAGGTGCGTGTGATTGATAAAGACAAGGTGAGTGCATTTTTCGGCGGATTGCTGAAACAGTTGGGAGGCAAGCAAAAATGAGTTTTGACAAAGATACTTACCGCACACCGCCGTACTTCGTGAATTGGCTACGCCGCCGACAAGGCTGGTGGCATAACTGGATTGATGGCTGTGCGAGTGAAGATAATGCGGTATTTGAGAGCTATATCGGCAATGGCGTAATGGCACTGTTTCCCGATTTCTTAGATTTCAACCCGTTAAGTATTGTGGCGGAGTTTACCGATGAGGATATTGCCTACTTCGTCAATCCACCTTATTCAAACCCGTTGCCGTTTGTGAAACGGGCGGCAGAGCTAAAACAACAAGGCTATTTGGTGGTGATGCTACTACCGGCGGATAAAAGTACAAAATGGTATGGCGTAATTCAGCAACACGCTACCGAAGTCATCGACATCATCGGTGGTCGGATTAACTTTCTCGACCCAGACGGCAACGAAGTAAAAGGCAATAACAAAGGCTCAATGGTTGCCGTGTTCGATCCGTATATGCAAGGATTTATCACACGGCAGGTGGAGTTGGATTTTGTGAAACAGTGCGGTGAGGCGTAATGGCTAAATTCCAAATGATGAAATTAGCCGGTGGCACCTTTGTGCCGGCAATGGAGATGGAAGCCGATGCCTTACAAAAATTCCGTAACGGTGAACAGTATGAAGTTGAGATTAAGCAGGTCCGCAATCCTGCCTTTCATCGCAAGGTCTTCGCCTTCTTCAATTTCTGTTTCGAGCATTGGTCGGCGGATAAAACGCAGTGGAAATACTTTGACGAGCGTAAGCAGTTCGAGACGTTCCGTAAAAATCTGACGGTGCTTGCCGGCTATAAAGAGGTAACTTACAAATTAGACGGAAGCCTGCGGGTTGAAGCCCAAAGCCTCAGCTACGGCAATATGGAACAAGATGAATTTGAGCAGTGCTATAAGGCGTTAATCAATGCGGCATTGCGAACCGTATTCAAAGGGTGTGATGACCCGATGATTTACAATCGGTTAATGAGCTTTTTTTGAGGGAGAAATAAACCGCCTGCGGTTTGCAAGCGGTCGTTTGAGGTTAGAAATTTGCAAGACGTTGGTTAAGCCGTTCCCATTCAATCGGCTGAGTGGTTTTAAGCGGTTCAAGGCAACGTTTGATAAGGGGGAGGCAGTCTTTGTAACAGCGTTTGTATTCGGTGTAGTTGCCATAGACCGGACCTGAATAGCGAGAGCCTAGCATTTCGAGTGGCTTAATCAGTGAGCCGAGTAGTTGTCGCATTTGTTCGTGGGAGAACAGAAGCCAGACGAGATCGTGGATGTCGTCTTTGGTGATCTCAAGGGAGTAAGTCGGTTCGGGTTGGGGTATTGGCAGTTGTGCCGTTTCTCTGTCGAGAATATCCAGTACCCATTTTCGGAATTCTTTTGCTACGGGTGTTCTGGCAAACATTGCGATTAAGTGAGCACCACGAAGGGAGAAAATGCGTTGTTGAATTTGACGTTGGCTATCGTTAATTCCGTTCACGGTCAAATTGACCGAGAATGACATATCAGCGGTAAATTCATCTTCATAACGGCTGTAAATTCGCAATACGGAGCTTGTATCAGCGTATTTAAGAGCTTTTGCTAGATCTGTAGCATAAATGTAAGTTTGGTTATTACGGTTGATAGTTTGAAGTGTGGTTGATTGGAAAGTTAATTGAGACATAAGTCTACTCCTTTTGTGTTTAATCTACGAGATTAGATAGGGTTGCCAAGTGGTTCGTAGGCTGCACAAAAGAAACAGCTGGACTTATTCCCCTTTCGGGTCTTTTATTCGTCGCCCACTCGGCATTGATAAAAAATAGATACAAAAAAATCACGCTTACGGTGGTGAATTGATACCGCTTTTGTAAGTGACAAGTAGTAAAGGCTACGACCCCTTTAAAACTTGGAAATAATCCTACGCTCAACAGTGGAGCTTGTCAAGCGTAGGGATTAAGTTAATCGGCTTTTTGCCGTTTCGTAGGCTTGCGAGCGTTCTCGTTTGCCGATAGCTAATACGATGACTTTTATTTGTGAATTTTCAACCTGATAAATTAAGCGATAGCCTGAGGTTCTTAGCTTAATTTTATAGCCGTTGGGAATTTCTCGGAGGCGATTAGCGGGGATCTCGGGATTTTCTAATACTTTGACGAGCTTTTTCTTAAATTGTGCTTGTATGGTGTGGTCGAGTTTCTGCCATTCTTTAAGCGCTTGTTTTTCAAAAACGAGTTTATAAGTCATCTAGGCTGACCTCAACGAAGCCTTGAGGGTTTTCAAGGCGATGTTTAGCGATGCGGATTAACTCTGCATCTTCATCATCAAGTACAACCTGTTTAACGGGTAAACGGCGATTGTCTGCTATGTACTGGAAATAAAGGCGAATAGCTTCACTTGGTGAGATGTTAAGGTCAGCTAAGACGGCGTAGGTTTGTTGTTTGAGTTCGTTATCTAGGCGGACGTTGATGGTTGCCATTGTGTCATCCTTTTGGTGATTAAATGATGGTGTATTGTAATGCGATTTGTAATGCAACGCAAGAGGAGAGAAATGATTAAGGATGAATTAAAAGGTTGGTTGGCACTTGTGCTAATCGCTGTCGGCTTGGTGAATGGGGTGATTTGATGATCGGACGAAAGAATAAGCCGCCGAAGCAGCATAAATGCAAAGTATGCGGTGATTACTATACGAAGTTTCAAAGCACACAGCAGGTCTGCTCGGTGAAGTGTGCAATGGCAATGGGTAAGAAAAAGGCGGAAGAAAAGCGAAGAAAGCAAGAAAAAGCCGAGCGATTGCAGAAACGGGAGCGGTTGCAGAAACTGAAAACTCGTAGCGAGTGGTTGAAAGATTTACAGAAAGTCTTTAATCAGTTTATCCGCTTGCGTGATGCCGATTTGCCGTGTATTTCGTGCGGGCGTTTTAATGTGGTGCAATGGCACGCAGGGCATTACCGGACAACTAAAGCTGCACCGGAACTCCGATTTAACGAGCTGAATGTACACAAGCAATGTAGCCAGTGCAATGATTATTTGAGTGGGAATATTCCGATGTACCGCCCAAATCTCATCGCTAAAATTGGTTTGGATAAAGTGGAATGGCTGGAGCGGCACGACCACCCGCCGTTGAAGCTGACGGTGGACGAGATTAAGGATTTGATCAATGTTTACAAAGCGAAGGTAAAGGAGTTGCAGGGTGGCTAAACTATTGGAAGAACCTAAGCAGGCGTGGGTAGTCAATCATTTAGAACAGTGGGGAGCTTGGGTATTCAGCGGACTGGATTTTGAAAGCCGTATGAATATGATTGCAAAACTGATGATGTCTGCCGACCCTGAACGTATTACATTGCCGGAACGTGAGATGTGTTGTGATGAGTTAGGTTTGGTGATGAGCTCGGTGATTGGTTACTGTATCAAAAATCCGTGTCCGCAGGATTATAAATATTTGGAGGCAAAATATGTTTTTGGGTGTTCAGTATATGCGATTGCGAAGTATCATTGGACGAGAGATAAGTCTGTTAAATTTAAAACTTGGCAAAAAAGAGTGAGGGAAAGTATTCAAGCATCAGAGTGGATTATCGCTAAATTTCTCGATATTGCACTTAAAAATCATCAAAATGCAGCAAAATTAAAGAAATTTACTTTTAACTAAAAATTTCTCTTGAAATCGGTAGGTAAATAACCTAATATATCAGCAATGTTGGTCGTCGTGTAAGTGATGTTCAACAAAGCGAATTTACCGCCCTGAGCAGAAATGCTTGGGGCTTTTTTATTGGGATTTTTATGTCAAAAAAAGAAATCAACAAAGCCTGCTCGTGATCGTGATTACGACAAAGAATACCGCACCTATCACGGTACACCGGAACAGATTGCTAATCGCTCTGCTCGAAACAAAGCTCGGCGAGTAATGGAAAAGGAAGTCGGTAAATCGGCGTTGAAAGGAAAAGAGGTCGATCACAAAAAGCCGTTATCTAAAGGTGGCTCTAACGCCCGTAGTAATTTGCAGGTGTTATCGAAGACGGCTAATCGAAAGAAAGGCAATAAGTAATTATTAGGAAATTTAATTTTAAGTATAAAGCCCTATTGCAATCAGTAGGGCTTTTGTATTACTATTCCTTTGCTCTCAAAAAGCATTATCAGTATCGGTTATCTCAACTCACCCCGTTAGTGTGATTTTTTTGTACCTGAAATCCAGTAGGCTTGACCGCCATTATCAAGTTTATTGCAGGCAGAAAAAGAGATAGATAATTTATCAATGATCGACAGTGTGAGGAATACAACACCGCAAGGGAATAACTCCGCTGGAATACTGACCAGTTTTGAGCTGTCGATCACCCTAACTCAAAATTAGGGCTTCTTTCAGAAGGAAATCAGTATGTCAGATTTAACTATCCTAAACACTTCCGTTCGTCAATTAGACAATCTTTATTCTTTAAACGATCTTCACCGTGTAAGTGGTTCTGAAGATAAGCACGCTCCATTCCGTTTTATGCGGAATGAACAAACTCAAGAATTGATTAGTGAAATTCAAAAGGATTTTGGAACACCAGATTTGGTGTTCCAAATTAAACGAGGTAAAAACATTCAAGGCACATACGCTTGCGAAGAACTCGCCCTTGCCTATGCGACTTGGATCAGCCCTAAATTCCATTTAGTGGTGTTGCGGGCGTTTATTGCGATGCACCGTGGGGAAGTCGCTCAACATCAGTTAGCATTACCTAATCCTGAAAAGACATTCAATATAACGCTGACGGAAGATGAATTACGTTCACTAGCGTGGTTATGGAAAGCAGCAGAGCGTATGCGGAATATCTTAGCGGTGCTTTACAAACCTGTTGAGCTGATGGGGTCAAAATTCTCGGGGGCAGTCTATGGCTCGGTAACGGAATATAAGCGGACACTTGAGCAAGCTCGCAAGATTATCGTTCGGGAAACAGCGACTATTGAAACGGATAAATGGGATATAAATAATTGGAACAATGTTCTCCACGAGTTGCGTCAGGGGGAATTACGCAGTTCAATTTAATGTGTAAAAAAGTTTAATCATCTCACCGCTTGTAAGGGCAACCTTGCAGGCGGTTTTTTATTATGGGAGAAAGTTAAAATGAAACAGTATCACTTTCTATTTAAGTTTATTCACGAGGGGCAGGTGCATTCTTGCCCTATTCGGGCAGGCAGTGTACGAGAAGCGAAAGCCTTAGCGGAAAGTATTCGGGCTGATTTGCATTATGCTAATGACTATGAAGAAATCCTTGAAGTGCAAGAAGCCGAGAACAAGTTTGACGGGCAGCAGATTGCGTGGATTTGTGCAAGACCGGTTGATGAATTACCGTTTCCTTTTAAGCAGTTGAAAAAGGCTGCCTTATTGTTTGCCTATGGTACTGACTGCCAATGTTGCCTAGGGTATCGGATTATGGGCGGTTTACTGCTTGGCGGTATCGTCGGTTATCTACTGGGGTAAGGTGAATGGCGAAATACGACTGGGAAACGATTAAAACGCAATTCATTACATCGACTTTATCGATTGAGGAATTTGCAAAACAAAATGCGATCCCTGTTGGTACGTTACGCAGACAAGTTTCGCTAGGGAAATGGGTGGAAGAACGAGATCGCCTTAAGATCGAAGTGAGATCGAAAACGACCGAGTATATTGTCAATAACCGTGCGGCAACATTAGCAAAATTTGATGATGATTGTGTCAGTCTGGCTGATGAGTTTAGGCAAAAGGCACGAGAGTTCTTACATCAAATTGACAGCCCAATGGCTCTGAAAGCCTTAACCGGTGCAATGAAAGATACGCAAGCGATTGCACGGTTGGCTTTAGGAGCAAGTACCGAAAATCAAGCCACGAAAGCAGTAAGTGATTTCAGCGATTGGTTGGAGAATTTAAACAATGGGACAGGGTGAGGTCATTGATAAGCTGAGATATGAATTTCGGCTAAATTTCCCGTTTTATGCGGCGAAATGCTTGAAAATCCGCACGAAGACGCAAGGTCTGCAACCCTTTCTGCTGAATTCCGTTCAGCTTGATTTGAATGAGCGAATTGAAGATGCGCTACGAATGAAGGGCAAAGTCCGTTTTATTATTTTGAAGGCCCGACAAATGGGGATTAGCACGTTCGTCAATGCCCGTTTCTTTCATCGTTCAACATTCTACCCCGGTACAAAATCAATGGTGTTGACCCACTTAGACAGTGCGACACGAGAACTGTTTGAGATGAGCCGTTGTTACTACGATCATTGCCCTGATGAATTTAAACCAAAGGCGAGTCGCGATAATGCCAATGAGCTTGCTTTCACATCTATTTCCAGTGCAATGAAAACGGCGACGGCGGGGAGTAAGAATGTCGGACACGGCTCAACGATTCAATGCTTACATTGGTCGGAAGTCTCCCGCTCCCGCTACCAAGAAGAGATGACGCTTGGGGTAATGCAAACTGTACCGACCGGCGATGGCTCGATGATTATTCTTGAGAGTACCGCAAACGGTATCGGCGAATATTTTTACCAAACGTGGCAAGAAGCGGTGCGGGGTGAAAACGAGTTTGTCCCGATTTTCTATCCGTGGACGGCGATGCAGGAATACCGTGCTGATACGACAGGCGTTGAATTTTCAGCGGAAGAACGGGAATACCAACGGTTACACGGTATTGATGATGAACAGCTTGCGTGGCGGCAGATGAAGATTAAGGGCTTTAAAGGCTCACCTGAAGAGCGAACCGCCCAATTTGCCGAACAGTATCCGATTGTGGCGGAAGAGGCGTTTCGCTCCTCTGATAATGCGTTTATTGATGTCAATGCCGTGCGTGCAGCCCGTAAAGCGACAATGGGCGGTGTCGGGGCGTTAGTCTGTGGCGTTGATCCTGCTGCCGGTGGTAAAGACAGTACGGCGATCGTGTTACGGCAGGGGCGTAAAGTGTTGAAAGCGTGGCGGTTTAAACGTCCGGATACGATGGAAATTGTCGGGCGTTGTGTCGATGTGTTGAATGAATATAAAGTCGATATGATGTTTGTCGATGCTGTGGGGTTAGGTTTAGGCATTTATGATCGCTTGGTTGAATTGGGCTATAAAGATCGGGTAATGGATGTAAAAGCCAGCCGTAAAGCCGATAACTCGGAAGCCTACTTCAACAAGCGGGCGGAAATGTGGGACAGAATGAGCGAATGGCTGGATAACGGGGCAGATATTCCTGATAGTGATATTTTTGAAAGCGATTTGCTGATGCTGAAAGCGGAATACGACAGTGCTCGGCGGCTGAAAATGCAGAGCAAAGCGAACTTAAACAGTTCGCCAGATTTAGCCGATGCACTGTCTTTTACCTTTGCCCTTAATCATATTATGCCGAAAGCCGAGCAACCTAAAGAGTACGAAGGCTTACGGCGGGTGGCAACCGGTGGCGGGAGTGCATTAGTAGGGAATGTCTAATGGAAAATGAACAGATTGATTTACCCCAAGATGAAGATGAGCGTGAAGCGGTCTATGATGAATTAGCCGAGCGGGTGTTGGCGAATTTCCGTCAAGCAAAAGATTTCCGCAGCTCGCACAAAGTCTTGGGGAAAAGTGTGGAGAGTTGGCTAAACCGTTTGGATAATGCCTATCATAAGATCCACGAAGCCGAAGAGTTGAAAGGGCGTGAGAATATGCGCTCTTATTTTGGCTTGATTCAGAATAAAACCAATATGACGGCAAGTTATTTGCGGTCTAAATATGTGAATCCGCAATCACCGCCGTTTAACATTGCGCCGACACCGATTGTTGAATTGCCGCAAGATAAGCAGGAAGAAGGCTTGGAAAGGGTGAGAGCCGAGCTGCTAAATACGCTGATTAGCCATAATTTGCCGTTTGATGCCTTAATTGGCTCAAACGGTTTTTTATTGCCGCAAGTCGCGCAAGCGGTCGGACAGCTTGCCAAAAATGCAAAAGCAAAACTGCGGGAAGTGGAAAACACGATTGCCGCAGATGCAACTGAAAAGATGAAAACGCTCATTAAAGATCAGTTAGTGGACGGAGGGTTTAGTTCAGCGATCGCCGAAGCCATTTTTGATGTGGCACTTTATCCGGTAATGGTATTGGGCTATGAGAATGAAGCGGTCACGGATTATGTGTGGCAGAAAAACAAGTTTGTGAAAGAGACGACTATCCGCCCGACTTTCCGCCGTATCCACCCGAAAAATGCCTACTTTGCACCCGACAGTAGTTCGGCACAAGACGGGGCGTACTTTATTGAGCTTGCCAAACGCAGCAAGGCACAGCTTGCCGGCTTCATCGGTAATGCACAGCTCGGTTATCTTGATGAGGTGCTGAAAGACATTCTTGAGCAGGGCGATGATAACTGGCTCGGGACGGTATTAGACAACACGACCATTCTGACCGATTTACACGATGATGAAGTTGCTATTCTGCGTTGCCAAATGCTCGTGAGCGGGGCGGACTTGATAGAGTACGGCGTAAAGCTCAAAGCGAGTGAGCAGTACGACTATTTCAATGCGGATATTGAGGTCTGTAATAGTCGGGTGATCCGTTGTCAGATTGTTGCTCATCCAAAAGGCGAGCGGACTTACTTTTCTGCCGGTTACAAGCGGATTGCCGGCGAACCCTACGGGGTGAGTGTCGGTATGATGATTTACGACCGTCAGCTTTCGATTAACCGCACCCAATACGCAATGATGTTAAATACGCAGTATTCTGCCGGCCCGATGCTGGAAATTGATGCGGGGGCGTTTGACAATCCTGATGAAGTGGTGATGACCCCTTATACGAGGGTGTATTCCAATCCTCATCGTGAAAATCCGGCATATAGTGGGATTCGCCAGCACCATATTCAGCCGACATTCCAATTGTTATTCAATCAGATGACCAATGAAATCCGCCTTGCCGATGACGAGTGCGGTTTGCCGTCTTTCTTAAACGGCAATGCGGGTTTACAGGGGGCGGGGCAAACATTAGGCGGTCTGGCAATGATGACCGACAATGCCGTGCTTGGTTTGGAAGATTGTGCCTATAACATTGATGAATTTTTCTTACGTCCGGCGGTAACGCTGTTATACGCCCGCAATTTAGTCGGTGATGATGACAGTGTGAAAGCCGATGCCAAAATTATCCCAACGGGGCTTTTGGGCTTGAAAGCTGAGTTGGATAAAGCAAAACAACTTGCAGGGCTTGTGCCGCAAGCAAGTCAAATTGCACAACAAGGGGGAATACCACCACAGATGTATGCGGATATTGTGGCGCAGTATTTCAAAACACAGGGGATTGATACCGACAAATATCTGTCGGGCGGCAATATGCAGGTTAATCCCAATCCAATGGTCAGCCCGACAGACGGGCTGGTAGATAAGAGGAGCTTAGGCTAATGTGAAGATTGATTTAGATGAAGTCAAACAAGGCGATCAAGTGTGGCACGACCGCTACGGCTACGGTACGGTGATTCGGGTACAAAAAGGGGTATGTGATGTGCAGTTTGGTGAGTCGCAACGCCCGCAAACTTTTACCGAAGGCGGAATGCACAATGGTTATAAAGTGCTGTGGTGGCAGCCGCCGATGATTTTTACTCCACGCAAGCGGGTTGATTACCGTCATTTTTTGCACATTGTGGACGGTTTACATCAGCAATTATTCGGAGGTGAGCGATGAGTTGTCAGCCAAATGTCATCACGATTGTGAACCTGCAATCCGCAGATGTTAGCGGGTTTTCCGTTTCAAAGGCAGTTCGAGTAACTGCCTTTGGTTTATCCGGCAAAGATACGGTAACGTTTAGACGAGTGCAATATTGCAGCAAGCAACCGAATTATATGCGGGACGGGTGTTGTTTGTTTGTCCCCGAACCTGCTCATCTTTCGAGTGCGGTCGATTATCAAATCGGTGAGTGCAACCCAAGTCTGACATTGAAGCGTAACACGATCATTATGCCTTACGCCGGCAGTTACATTCCGGTTGTTAATGGCAGTGAAAGTGCAGACTTAGTCGTACAGGTTGAGCCGGTGGACGGCACACACTTTGACGATAAGGAAAAGGGGATTGAACCCTGCGGCGTTTGCCTTGATGAAACGTGGGAAACCACAGGTGCAGAGCGTTGCAACCAGCATTTTGTCGAGCAAGAGGAAATCTCTAACTGCGGCAATGTGCGTTGGACGCGAACAGCGAAACGGTGTGGCTACTATGCCAGCGTGCCGTTACCGATTACCCTTGATGACGAGGCGTGTTGCGGTTCGCAATTTATGGGGTATTTATTCCACCCGAGTGAACCCCGTGATCCGGATGCGACCGTTGAAATCCGAGATTGTGAGGGTGTGCTACACGGTTATGCGTACCCACAAGCGGGAGACGGGCATACGTTACCGATTCAAGAATGCGGCGGCGATATTGTCGGTTATGCCGTCAATAACTCTGCGACCGCACCACAATTACTGACGGGGTGTAAAAATGGCAGTTAAACCGATTTATGAAAATTACTTAAACGAAATGGGGTGTAGCAGCTCAAGCTCACCAGTGCCGACTGAGCTTATGCAACAAGTTGAGGCACTAGCGCAAAAAGTTAGCGCACAAACTACAGAAATTCAAACCTTACAAGCCGCATTAGCGGATAAGGTGGGTAAATCCGAGTTAATCACCGTGCATTCATTAGAAGATGAAGCACTGTTCAAAGCCTTTCCATTAACCACAGGAGAATAAAATAATGGCGGGAATTAAAATTCGTGTCGCAACACACGATAACGACACAACTGATATTGATTTATCTCGTAACGGGACAAAACTCAGCGTTTCACTGGGAGATAAAACGGCTGAAATTGATATTGCCGAGTTTATTCCGGCAACAATGGCAGACCGCTTTTTAGCAGACGCTCGCTTTGATGAGACAACAAATGAACTTGTGCTAACCACTCGCAAAGAGGGCGAAGAAGACAATGAATTGCGTGTACCGGCAGCGGAAATCTTTAAACTGGATATTGAGCCGATCTTTAGTGAAACACAAAATGTCCAATTCAATATGGAGATTTCTTCTACAGATTCTACGAAAACGCTGAAACCGACAAATTTAGGTCGTATCAAAGGAACAAATTGGTATGTATTCCAATTTGATGAAGCGAAGATTAATGCCTTTAAGCAAGATTTAGCTTATGAGGCTAATCGCCCGTCTTTTAGTTATCATTATATTCTTGAACAGCCGAATCTTTCTGGGCTTGTGTTTACATCATCCTTCTCCGAAGGTAGCTCTCCAAATAAAGTTCTAGGTACCTTCAAGGTGAAAAACGACAGTGGTTTGAAAATGACTGTTAGCAAAGACGTGAAACAATCCACTTTACCGAGCCATTTTTTTGTTGCAGTAGAGGGTAATGCGACAGATTTACGTTTAGTATTAAACGATGTAGATGCAAACGGTAATTACACATACACAGCGGTGGGTGAGGGGGATTTCTCTCGTGAAGGTTATGACAGACAAATGGAACACTTTACAATAACCCTTGTTGATGAGTCTCACCAACGAGTAGGGTGGCTAGATTCAGCAATGTATGATGTAGTATATCCCGAATTAACGCCACCTCCATCTTCTGGAGATGAGCCCGGATACGTGTAACATACAGCCCCTTTCATTAGGGGCTTTTTTATAGGAGAAAAATATGGCATTTGTAACGTGTGCGCAATTGAAGCCCTTGCAGGATTTTCAAAATACGAAAATTGCCAGCAATGAGGCAGAATTACAACGTGCATTAGAGGCGCATAATGCTAAATTAAAAGCCCTGCAAGACGCATTATTGGCTAAAGCTCAAGCAGATAAAGAGGGTAATTATAGACGGATTAAAGAACTGGAAGCACAGATTGATGGTTTACAGGGTGATTTAATTGCCGGTAAAAATGACTTATCAGAGGCTCTTTTGAAGTTGAAAGGCTCGGGCGTGAGTGATGAGGTGTTTAACACGATTGTCGCTAAAGTGTTGGCTAATGCGAATACTCGGCCGGGTAAACAAGTCAAGGCGATGACAGCGAATCCTGATGGCTCGGTAACTATTACCTATACTGATGGTTCAACAGAGAATATTCGAGATTCTGTTGTCGCGACCGACCAAAAAACCATTGTGGGTAATGGTGGTTCAGCCCTCTTAAAAGTAAAAGTCAGTCCTGCGGCGGATAATTTATTAAAGGTTACCGATGAGGGATTAGCTGTAACACAGAAAGCGAAGTATCCTAGTTTGTTTGTGGATTATGAGAATGGCTCTGACGAAAATATTGGTACAAGAGCGAAACCTTTAAAAACTATTCAAGAAGCCCTTTCCCGTAACGATGCTAATACTATAGTCTCTATTTACCTTAAAGAGGAAGTAGAACATATTGTAGATAGAAGCAAAGAAGAAATTGTATTTAAAACCGGTACCATTAGGGTTTACCCTTACGGGGAGAAAATAGACAGATCGCTTAACGAAGACCCTAGAGTAGTAGATGCTCAATGGGCAAGACGATATGCGGTCGAAGAGAAACGTTCTGCAAAGATTGTTTTTAAAGGTATTAAACCATTTAAATTTCCTCATCAAGAGATGTCAGGTAGACCTCAGGTAAATCTTTATGATAAATCAGTCATATTTATTGGAGATAATACGAATGTGGTCTTCGATGGTATCCACTTTGTAGATGATTTAGGGTTCTCTATTTCTCTTGAGAATATGGAAGCACAAAAGAGAGATTTGGCAGAGATGGCTCAAAATCGAATCAATGTAGGCGGTTCGGGGACGTTGACGGTTACTGCTTTTACTTTAGAAACAAGAAATCGTCCGACTGTTACAGACACGGATGGACAGTCATTAAATTATGTGAGATCTCGAACTAATGGCTCGGTAAACTTACTTGAAGCAAAAGATGCAAAAGGATTATATCGAACAGGTATCTTTGGTATGCACTCTCAGTCAGGAGGGGCTATTACATTAAGCCGGTTATACCATACAAACTTAACCTTTGAAGAATATGTTATTTCGCCATCTGGTTGGAATACAGGTATGCTGGCAAGTAAAACATTGAGTTTACTTGCCTTAACCCCTACTGAAAGACAATGGGTTGTAGATAAAGTATATCAGTGGGTAACTGATGCCACAGACAGAGTGGTATTAGCCCCTACAACCGATATTTCCTATTCAATGGTTACAGAGGGTAATACCTGATAATAGACTTAACCTATTTTTTACTTCAATCAAGGAGAACAATGGGCAATATCCGCACCCACACCCGCATTACTACCCAACAGCCTCAAACTGCCATCGAACCCCGTTTCACCCTCAATACATTATTCCCGATTTCGACCAATATCGATGTTCGCAAATACCCAAAACGGGTGATTGCGTGGGGACTAATGCCCGGTGAAACCGTGTCGGTACATATGGCACGCACACAATCCCTCGGTAATCCGAACTGGGCATTGCGTGATGAGGAATGCTGCCCTTGCATTCTTGAGCCTGATCCGGTGGTGAATGCACACCATATGCCGTACAAACGGTGTCACCAAGTTGTGATACTCACAGATGAAGACCCCGCTATCCATATTGACGATGCCGGGGTTTATTATTTTGAGTATCACGGCAATCACGAAATCACACTGGAACATTATGACGATCCGGTGTTAAGAAAACCCTGCGGCGAGCGAAAGTAAGCCGCTTTTTTAGAGGAGAAACACAATGGCAACCTTAAAACCAACGGCGAACGCTAAGCATAAAGTCAATGCCCAAACAGGCTTTGGGCAAAACGGGCAAGTGCGTTTCCGTGATTCCACCGCCAGTGTCGGCGGGCAAATGTTCGGCGGCAGTATGACGAACAAAACCGGTCAAAAACCAACGAACTGTTCGGATTGCAGTCGCTGATGAAACAGCAAGACCAACCGAAATGGCGACAGATTTATCAGCCGTCCAGTCGAGAAGAGTTAATTGAACTCAGAGCAATGCTTTCTCAACACGACCGCTTTTCATTCTGTCTGGAAGCCTTTTTATGTGCGGAAGTGCAGGTAATGAACGCCAAGGCGAGAATTGAATTAGATACCGAACTCCGTTCTGACTATCAGCACGCCGCACACACCTTAACCGAATTACTGGGCAAACTCTTTGCCCCACAACCTCAGCCGACAACGGAAAGCCCAAGGCTTTAACGCTCGGTACATCTCCCCTTAATGTTTTTATTTCCTACTGACTAACAAGCAGGAGAGGGGAGATTTCCACCTCATTTAAGGAAATGACCAATGGAAGAAATCACGAACTCAACAGACCCGCATAACCCTTATTTACCTGCCTATCTGCGTAAACGGCTTGCCACTGCAAAAGAGGACACGCAACCAAGCGAAGCAGAACCGGCAGTCGAAAATTCCCAAGGGGAAGTGGATAAGGACGAGACTCAAACTGAGCCTACCGAACCCTCGCAAACCGGCTCGTCAGAGCCGGCTAAGAAAGAGGAGGGCAACGAATGGAAAGGACGGCTACGCAAAGAGCAAGAACATCATCGACAGACGAATGATCGCTTGCTGGCTGAAGTTGAAGCACGCCAAAGAGCCGAAGCCGAGTTGGCTGAATTGAAAGCCAAACAAACAGCCTCGCAGACAGCACCCTCAAAGCCCGCCCCACTGCCAACGGCAACGGCGGAACAATGGAGTGATAACGAGCTAGAGGAGCTTTCCTCGTTCATTGGTGGCGAGCTTGGCAATAAACTCGCCCGCTATCTCAAAGGGCAACCGCAATCAATGCCCGATGTGAATAAAGTCGTGGCAGAAAAGTTTGAGCAACATCAAGCCCAAAACGCCGCTCAACTGAAAACCCAACAATGGCAACAAGCGGTACAAGAACAACTGCCCGATATTCACGGCTTATTGCAAGATGCGCAATTTACCGATTGGGCATACGGGAAAGAAGTGGATTATCTCGGCAACAATGCGATGACATTGATCAGCCAAGCCGGTCAAGCCCAAAACGTGGCACTGGTGCCGAAAATCCGTGCGCTACTGGATGAGTTTAATCAATCTAAACAACCGCCCCAACAAACGACTACCGCACCACCTAATAAAGGTGCGGCAGTCAAAACAAGCGGGGCAAAACCGAAGATGACGGCAAAAGACATTCGACATAAGGAAATGCTCAAACGACAGGGCAAGACCGATGAGATGATTGCCTTTTTGCAAAAATTTGATCACAGCTAACCGCTTGCAAACTGCAAGCGGTTTTTTTATGGAGAAAACCAATGGCATCCATTACTCGTACCGCCGACTACGGCGGTGTAGGACAGGGATTGTATATCCCCGACAGTGCAACGGATATTGTTATCAGTGAAGCCACCCGTTGTTCTGTGTTACAACATATCGTCAATCAAGAATACGATATTGATAACTTAGGCTTAAACTGTGCCCAACAAGCCCATTACCATATCTTAACCGATATTGAGATCGGCGATTTTACCGGTGGACAATGGAACGGTGAAGAGTGGGAGCCTGACGATCCGTTCCGTTCCGGCACGATCAAAATGTGCCAACAAGTCAAAATCAAAAAGAAATTCTCACGTGATGAAGCCATTGCGCACTGTTCACGTTGGGAAGGTATGATTCAGACAGGCTATGAAAGCTCTATCGCTAACTCTCTGACCCGTCATACCGAACGTTACGGCTTTGCGATGTTAGTGGCGTCGGCTCACAAGCTGAATACAGGCAATAAAGCCGGTGCGGTCAGTGGAAACATTATGCTGGGCGATACCGTTAATCCGGTCAATATCGGTAAAAGTGGGGTCTCTGCAATGGAACTGCTGTCATTGATGGAGCAGACCATTCAAGAAAACGGCTCGACCTGTGGCGGTAATCAGTTGAAAGTAGTCGTTACCCCCGCGTTCTTAAATAAAATCCGCAGTGAACAATCGGCATTAGGGGCAGGCTGTTGCTTACCAAGCAACCCGATGATTTCCGGTATTACTCACCCAGTGCTAGGTATGGATATTTATGCCACCCTGAATTTGCCAAGTTACAAGCGGGCAGACGGTAAAACCGTTAACTATGTATTAATGGTCAATCCGAAACACATTGCCGCCCCAATCTCACTGGATTATTTAGAGTGGGATAAAAACTTAAACGATATTTACTTATTGGGTAACTACCGTTTTGACGTGGCGGCACTCACCAACAAATCTATCGCTGTGGCAGCGGTTGTTACTGACTAAGGAGGTATAAATGGCACGTTATAATTTAGCACGGGGCGGTTACGCCCCTGAATTCGGCAAAGGGTGTACAGACTGTTGCGATATTGATGAAAACGGCTTACCGCTTTGGTTACAGCCGGATCAACGTTCAGACGGCGGCTATGGCTACCGTGATAAAGTGGAATGGAAACAGTATCTCAAAATGCTGGATTTACGCTACGGTAAAACGGCAGAAGATCTGAACGTGGGCGATGAACTGATGCTCTTCTTACAGCCTAACCACAGTCATTTAAAATCGTTGTTTGTCGATCTACGTGAAGGGTTTGCTGGCTTTAAGTTTGAGCTGAAAACGGTCAACGGCTTGGATTTATCGGGCGAACAATATCTTTCGACCTACACCGAACGTCATCAGATTGAACAATCGCAAGCTGCGGAAACGGTTGATACCGACACGGCACAAGAGCGTACCCAGTGGACAATGCTGATTGATAAAGGTTACAGCGCCAAAGTTGATGCAGTGGTCTTGGTGATTAAAGCCTTGCCGAAAGCCAAAACGGCATTACAAGACGCGAAAATTTTGTTCGCCCGCCGCTTTGAGCAAGAAGGCTATATGATGTAAAACCTACAGGGCGAATAGTGAGATGTTCGCCCTTTTTGATTAAAGGAAATCGTGATGAACACATACACGCCGAGTGTGGCCGTCTCAAAAGAAAACGGCTTAAAAATGACGGTCAATGATCCAATGACCGATCATATGATGAAAAATCCTGAAAAAACGGCCTTTGTTGCCTTTGAGAGCGGGAGCAAATCTAAAACGGCTAAAGGCAAAACCGATAACGAACAAGAGATTGTTTAAATGAATGTCGCCGATTTTATTCTGCGTGTACGTTATGACTACAACGATATTGATGCAGACCGAGTAGAAGACCCGTTGATTTTAGATTATCTCAACGAAGCACAAACCGAACTCTATGCTTTAAACCCAAGGGCGTTTGTCAAAAGCGTGGTGGCAAAGTTAGATGAAAGCGATCTACAACAACCGTGCTGTTGCGATATTCTCTATTCCGTCGATGCTGTAACCGATGCACACGGGAACTTCAAGGCAGAAACGAAAGAAGAAAACAGCGAGGCAAGCGGGGCGTTTGGCAAGAAAAATTGCAAGCGCAAAAAATCGGATAGCCGTGCGTATTCTCGTGTGAAAGACAGCGCCAATCAATTTATCGTGAAGCCGCCGGTCAGCCCGAATGAAACGGTCTATCTGCGTTTAACCTGTGCGGTCAAGCCTGAACCGTTTGATGAAAACAGTGAGATTGACGATCGGCATTATGCCGCCCTACTGGATTATGTGTTGTACCGCCTGTTTAGTGCTGAAACCGAAAGTGCGACCAGCCAACAAAAAGCGGCGATGTACTTTAAACAATTTCAGGGTAATGTGATGTTGAAGGAACAGATTCGGCGACAGGCGGTCTTGCATCAACCGGTGAACAGTAATGGAGGTAAGCGATGAGCTGCAACTGCATTAAACCTAAATGCGGCACACAACAGGCTGCGGTGTTTTCCTGTGCCGACAATGACGGACGGGACGTAGAGTTTATCGGCTTAGATGAGTTCTTACCTCGAGTAACCCTTGTCGCAAAAGGTGTGCCGGACGATGTTGCGTTGGAATATCTGCGTCAGGCGGCAATGACCCTTGCCCGTGAAAGCCGACTACTCAAACGTGAGCTACACTTAGATGTACAGGCGGGGGTACGAGATTACTATCTTCACGCAGGCGATAATGAGCAGGTGCATTTAATCCATTCAGTGCAGTATGGCAAAGGGGCAGACCGCTGTGGTTGTGCGTCATCGTCTTGCTTTGTGGCATTGAAAGCCTGCCGCTCGAATGTATTCAGTTTTGAACCGCCGGATAAAGTGATTTTGACGAAAGCCCCCAAAGCAGACGGAGAAGACCGGTTGTTTGTACAGTATGTTGCAATGCCCACCCAAAATGCGTGTGAAGTGGATAAGTTGTTGTTTGACCGCTACCACGAAGTGGTGGTCAATGGGGCATTAGCGAATTTGTTGTTAATGCGACAGTATGAGTTTGCCGACCCGCAGATGGCAATGTTCTACGAAACCCGTTTTAAACAAGGCATTGCTCAAGCCAAAATTGACACAATGCGTCAGTTTGAAACCGGCACACAAAAATTAGCCTATGGAGGATTACTATGAGCCCATCAAGCCGTTGTAAAGTGCTTGAAAAATGCAAGCCCTGCCGATGCAGCCAAACGCAAGCGGGCGGATTAAGTGAAAAATTAGCCAAACACAGACCGGCTGAACGGGTAATTGAACGACAGATTGTCGAACTGGCAACCCGGTGCGAACGATGCGAGTGTAAAAAGGAGGCAGAGAATGCCGGATAAAACCCCTGATATTTGGGCTATCATTTATGCCCGAATAGCGACCCACGACATTGTCATTTGCGGTGTGTTGGTCGCTTTTTTTTCGTCCCTGTTTAAGTCGTTTTTGTACGATAAAAAGGACACGTGGCGGCGGGTATTGGTGGAAGCCTGCTTGTGTAGCCTGATTGTCTATTCGGTCAATCCGATGTTAAAGCACTATGGCTTGCCCAACGAATTGATTATCCCGATTGGGACAGTGATCGGTATGTTCGGCACCAGTATTATTCGCCAAATTATTTTCAAATACTTACGCAAAAAGGGGGTAATGCCCGATGACCAACTTTAAATTCAGCCGCCGTAGCGAAGATAACCTGCAAGGTGTCCACCCCGATTTAGTGAAAGTGGTTCGCCTTGCCTTAACCTTGAGCAAACGGGATTTTACCGTTATTGAGGGATTGCGTACCCCAGCCCGTCAGCAACAGCTCTTGAGGCAAGGGGCGACTAAAACGCTCAACAGCCGTCATTTAACCGGGCACGCCATTGATATCGTGCCGTATCCGCTGGATTGGCATGATAAAACGGCCTTTGGCGAGCTGGCTAAAGTAATGTTTGAAGCCAGTCGCCAATTAAAAATCCCAATCCGTTGGGGGGGAGACTGGAACAGAAACGGGCGTTCCGATGATGAGACATTCTATGACGGTCCGCATTTTGAATTGCTGAAAGCGGTTTATCCTTAACTATTATGCGGTTGCATAATGTGGTTTAAGATTGAGAGCTTGCATAATTCGCATAACCGTATCGAAGCGAGGTTTTGAGCCACTGGTTAATGCTTTGTAGATACTCTCTCTGGCAAGCCCTGTTTTATGTGCAATATCGGCAATGCCTTTTGCTCGAGCGACATCACCAAGAGCGACAATAAAATCATTAGTGTCGCCAGTTTCTGCAATTTCATTAAGATAGAGTGCGATCGCTTCGTCGCTGTCTAGGTATTTCACAATATCAAAGCGGTTAGTTTCGATCATTTTGTTGCTCCTTTTGTTGTTTCAGTTGAGCGAATAGTGCTTTTGCTTTTTCAATGTCAGTGTGTTGGCTACTTTTATCGCCACCATTGGTTAAGATATAAGTGATTTCACCAATTTGCCCATAATAAATGCGATAACCTTTACCAATATCTAATCGCATCTCGCTTATACCACCAGTATTAGGCAACGGTTTATGATCGCCAAAATTACCATTTTCAGCACGGCGGATGCGGGTAACAACCTGCATTTTGGCTCGTAAATCTTTTAGGCTGTTAAGCCATTCATCAAAGATTACAGTTGTTTCAATGATATTCATTGCATTCTCCTTTGGAATGAGTGTAATCGTTTGGCTACAAAAATCAAGTTTTTTCACTAAGGATAAAAAATGCCTAGTTTAAAACTCACCCAATTCGGCGGTATTGCGCCACGTCGTTCACCGCAAAACCTGCATCAAGCAATGGCGCAGGTGGCGGAAGATGTGGATTTGTCCCGTGGCACATTACGGCCGTGGCGAACGGATAAGAAAGTGTCCGAGAAAACCGGCAAATCCATTTTTGTGGATCAGTGTTGCTATTTAGCCAGTGAGAATTGCCAAGCGTCATTTTCCCGTATTGAGACCGACTGTTGCTACCTTATCGCCAGCGGGGTAGAGGATTATCCGGTCATTCGCAAAGGGTGCGAAGGGGAATGGCAGCGGCTGGGGTTTCCGGTCGAATTACCTGCGCCGCAGGCCCAGTTTCTCGGCACATTAAGCCAAGATTTCAACCAAGAGTTACGCCAATATATTTATACGTTGGTGGACGAGTTCGGCTTTGAATCTGCACCGAGTTTGCCGAGCGAGCCGATTTACGCCCACAATGACCAAGCGGTGATGTTAAGCGGCTTTCCTACAAATTTCCCCACATACAACATTGCAAAGGTGCGGGTATATTGTGCTGTAACGCCGTTAGATTATGGCGACCCGAAAGCGGAGTATGACGCTCATTTCTTGTTTGTGGACGAAATCAATTTTGGCACAGGCAGTTATCTTCATCAGCCCCATACTGTCTATGGCGAAGAGTGTTTGACAGAAGAGTACGAAGCGCCGCACGACTGTATCAGTGATTTACAATATTGCGGCAACGGTCAAATCGGCGGCTTGGTGGGCAATGAATTGTGGTTGTCCGAGCCGCTCAAACCCCACGCGTTCCCCGAAGCCTACCGCTACGGACGCTTTAACGGGAAGCCGATGCGTTTTTTGTGCGGCGAACGGGCAGGTTATATTTTAACGGACAGCTACCCAGCCGTGATTGAAATGGAAAGCCCGTGCCGGTCGCCAGGTTGCCGGCAGATTTCGGTGTTGGAAGAACCGCACCCGATTATCAGCTATCAGTCAGCTTGTCTGTACAACGGTGCGTGCTTTTATGCGACCAAAGACGGGATTGCGATGCTTGCCGGCAATCAATCGAAAGTGATTACCGCCACCCTTTATACCCAAGACCAATGGCAGGCCCTCGCCCCTTGGACGATGCTTGGCGTGGTTCACGACGGCTATTATTTCGGCTTTACTGAAACCCACAGTGTCCGCTTTAAAGTACCTGACAGTATTTTTGAGGAGACCCAAATTGACACTCTCACGACTTTGTCTATTCGTCCGCGCGCAGTATGGCGTAGCGACCAAGACGGATTATTCTTTGCTACCCAAGACGGCATATACCAATGGAACGCAGGCAAGGATTGGAAACCGTTCCGCTGGGTTGGACGGCTAAATACCTTACCCGGTTATACGGCAATGACCGCTTATAAACTGGTGCAAGACTTTGCCGAAAATCGCGTGAAACACACCGCTTACAAACGCCATCGGGGCGAATTGGTGCCAGAACCGGTTATCCTCGGCGATAAAATCATCACGGACAGTCGCCCGCATCGCTTAAAGGGCGGCTATGCGACCTTGCAATTTGAGGTGGAAATCAGCGGCACGGGAGAGGTGTCGGAATACCACATTGCCACCAGCGTGGCGGAGTTAGGGATAGAGTAAAAAACGAAAAAATAAAAGCCGAGAATCGCAAGTTCTCGGCTTTTTTATTCCAATTAAGCGAGATTTAAAAGGAACAAAATTTGAGTCATTATAGCAAAACCAAACTGAAAATACATCCAAAAGAGGGATTAGAAATGGAAACTTACGCCAGTCCTTTTGTAAAAGTTGCGATCGGTATCGCAATTATCACCGTATCTTTAGCTGTCTTGATGTTAGCAGTAACGCCTTTAGTCAATGCAATCAGATGGTGGTAAAAATGCAATATCAACTAGAACGTCTTGAAAACCTTGCCCAGTCTCAAACACTTCTGGCAGAGCTGTTTAGTTATGTGGGCGAACATTATGACCAAACCGCCCAGCTTCGTACCGGCTGGCAGCACTTTTTCCAAGTCTGGTCGGGGCAAACGCCCTACACTCAAATCAAAGTGTTTACTGCACGGAATAACGGCAAAATCTGCGGGTGTGTAATGGCACTGGTGCAGGACAATCCTTTGTTTGTTGCCAAGCCGTTTATTAACCGTTTTATTGATTTAACCCACGGGGATAAAGGGTTTGATGAGTATGTGAACATTGTGCTGGAGAGTCTGTAAATTGGATTGACAAAACCGAGAAAAAGAGCGATAAATAGCACTCTAAAAAGAGGAGTGTTATTTATGCCAAGTCTCATTTTAACGAATACCGTTGCCAGTATTACTGAACTTAAAACAAATCCAATGGCAACATTCAATGCTGCTGGTGGAGAAGCGATTGCGATTTTAAATCGTAATGAACCGGCATTTTATTGTGTTCCGCCGCGTGTTTACGAGTATTTAATGGAGCTGGCAGATGATGCCGAGCTGACCCGAATAGTCGAAGAGCGGCAACACGAGCAAAGTTATGAGGTAGATTTAGCGGATTTACTCAAATGACTTATACGATAGAATTTATTCCCTCTTCCGAAAAGGAATTTCGTAAATTAGATATTGATTTGCGCAAACAGTTTGCAGAAAAATTGCGGGAACGAGCAGAAAACCCTCGTATTGAAAGTGCAAAATTAAGGGGAATGAAGGATTGTTATAAAATTAAGTTACGCAATTCAGGCTATCGATTAGTTTATCAAGTCCTTGATGAACGTATTGTGGTAAAAGTCATCGCAGTAGGTAAACGGGAAAGGAGCAATGTATATGATAAAGCACAATCGAGATTGGTTTAGTATAACACTCTCACAATTACCGTTGCTATTTGGTTTATTGGCGTGTTCTGCGACAATGGCAAAATCGGTTAAAACGGCTGATCAGGCAATGGATTTAGTGATGACATCGGTGGAGAAAAACCGCTTGCTTAATATACCGAAAGCCTGTGTTTTCTTGATGGAAAATGGCTCAACCGATGTCTATTGGGGCATTGATGTGCGAGAAAATCACACAGAAAATTGCGGCGGTGATCCGGATACTGCACCGAGACTGATGAGCTATGAAGTTAATAAGAAAACAGGAAAACTGTGTACCGACAGCATTAAATGGGCAGAACAGTTGAATGCAGATGACCCATACGATTTTAGCTGTCGTCCAATCAAATAACGTAAATAGGCCTAGTAGAAATGGAGAATAAAATAATATGAAAAAACGGCTACTTATTTTATTGGGATTGATTACGGGTTTTGCCAATGCTGAAATGTCGGTATTGATAGCGAATAAAGACACCGCTGGCATATTTAAAAACTTTGTTATTCAAGATAATAATTTAAATAAATGCTTATTCCCTGAAATTTATCGATCATCAGACCGTGGTATTACCGTATTAGATAGATGGTGGGACGATGTCGAAAATAACGGGCGGTTAAAACGTTCTCATTATTTAAAATTGAAAATGCGATTAGCTCAAAATGTGATGCCACAATCTCTCGCGGAAGATTTTTTGTCCGGTGAATTGCCTGATGAATTAGATAAACAATATCAAATAGCATTGAAAAAGTATGCAAAAACGACCACGTTAAAAGGCAAAAATGCCTGCGATAAGGTCGGGCAATATGCGACCGATTTAGTGGAAAGTTATGATGAATTGGATGATAAGTGGGATAAGCCCGTGCGTTCTCCCTTTTAATTGAATGTAACTGAATAAGCCTGTTAGTGATAACAGGCTTTATTTTTTGGAGTAAATAATGGCAAAAATCACGTTAGCAGATTTAGAAAAATTTTATCAACACAAGAATAGTCGTGCTTATCTTGACTTATTAGCTTATGCGGAGGGCGTTCGGCACGGCTACCATACAACTTATGGCAATAAGCGAATAGATGATTTATCTCAACATCCTAATAAAGTTTGGGGGCGAACAGGAGATGGGGCAACAACAGCGACAGGACGTTATCAATTTACAGCCTCAACGTGGAAAAGATTACAAGACCAGTTTGGCTTTAAAGACTTTGGCGAGCGTTCTCAGGATTTAGCCGCCCTAGCGTTGATTGCGGAAAAAGGCGCAATGCAAGATATTCTTAACGGTGATATTGCCAAAGCGAATTATAAACTTCGTAATATTTGGGCAAGTTTACCGGATAATAAAAGTCCGCACCAAAGCCAAAAATCTTATTCTGATATCAATCGGAAATGGTTGCAATTAATGAACGATCCAAATGCAACCAATATTTATGAAATGCAATCAACACCCCAGCAAGATCGACAGTGGCAATCACCAATGCAAGATTTTTCCCCTGATACCCTTGCTAATTCAGTATCAACAGCTTCGTTTGAGCAACCAACATCATTATCACCGCAAGCTAATGCGAAAAATGCCATCGATTCTTTCACAGCTTTCACCGACAGCTTTAACCAGCTTAGCGGTACATTAGATGCCTTTGCACCGCAGGCAGAACCGACCTTAGCAGAAGTGCCACCAGCCGAGAAGCCGGATTATTCTAAGCAATTAGCCTCGGCATTTGGCATTGCCCCAAGTACACAAGGCAAAATCCCCGATTATTTCGGCGAGATGATTAAATCGATTTACGATCAAACCGCTTAGGAGACTATTATGTCCATTGCAGACATCTTTAAAATTCAACAGTCGTACAACCTCAACGACAAATTCAACGACCAAACCAACTGGCAAGATGCGTTTAAGATAGCCAACAGTTTTGCCGAAACGTCCGAAAAACATCGGGCGAACAGGGAGAACCTAGCGACTTCGGCGTATCGGGTCGATGCAATGAATGCCCTTAACAAGAAGAACATTGAACTCGCCCCTTATGAAACTAAAGCGGGTATTGCCAAAGCCAAGTATGACATTGCGACACTTCCTGCACAAGCCGCATATGATATTTCTCGTTATGGAGATATTGTCGCAAATGAAAAACAACGGCGAGCAGCACAGATAGCAGGTTATTTTTCTGATACGGCAACGCATAACTTACAAGGGACGAAAGCGCAGAGCGAGTTAGATTATATTAATTGGCAAGGCAAAAATATGATTGACCCTTTAACGGGAGAAATTATCACCCCAGAGCAAGCGAAAATAACGGCTCTTCGACAAGGTATTGCACAAAGTAATCCTGCGTTGATGTATCAATTTTTAGATCCTGCACAGAAATTTGCTCAAGATAAGGCGAATAATATTGCTGCCATTAGTCCTCAACATGCGAGTGAAATACGAGCGGCAGCGGGGCTTTCGGACACAACTTTAAACAATGAGGGGCAAGTAGTGGATACGTTAAGTGGCAGGGTTATTGGCACTGTGCCGAAAGAGGTACTTGGCTATTATGCAACAGGGACACAACCACCACAGCCGAAAGATAACTCAAAATTCCGACAGGATTTGATATTGGAATATAACAAAGAGATTGCGGCACTTGAGACTGATACGGTAATGTCTCCGGAGGAGAAGTTGAAAGCAGGGCAACGTATTTTATCTCGTTATCAGTCGCTAGGAATGGGGCATAATAACGTAATGCAACCCCAATCTAGTAGTCAGCCTTCTACTCAAACATCATTACAATCGTTAAGTGTGCGATTTCCCGGTATGCCGGTATCTTCGGAAGCTAACACTCAAGCTAATATACAAGTACCTTATGCATTGGGAGATATGCCTACCAATACTACGCAAGCTACGCCAGTACCTGTGGACTACATTAAACAGTACAACCTAACAGACGGCGATTTGGCACTAGTTAATCAATATGCACAAGCCAAAGGTATTGCGGTAGATGATGCCCTTAAGGACATTTCACAAACTCTGTTTCAGTATAGACAAAATGGGACTTTCTCTCCGGAACAGACGCTTAATATACTAACGAAGCGGATTGAGCGAGAGAAAGCGTTAGCACGGAATAGGGCATTACTGGCAGATCCGAAAGTTGCTCAAATGCAACAACGTGGTTTAGAGATATTAGATGACTACGGAATAGGTGTCAGAGGTTATTTTCGTTAATAGTTAGGACGCACATACATTCTGTGCGTTTTTTATTCTCGAAAATAAGTGCAAAGTGTAGCATTGTCATATAGAATTAGGAAAAGTTATTTACGAGAGGATTTGTTGTGAAAAAGTGGATTATATTTCTTTTTTTATATTCATTTATTATAAAGGCATATTCTGTTAATAATAGCATTTCAATGACACCGGAACAAAAAGCCTATTTTGATCTTATGGCAAAGCCAACAGAAGATGTTACGGGGTTTGGAATAAAGCAGGCAGAGGATTTTAATCGTCAAATGGCGGCTTTTCCGAATGTTACACCTATACAAAGATTTCAAGCCTTTGAAAATTTCAAAAATGATTGGAATAGAACATATTTACAACAAGGCTATTCTACTGAACAAATCGAGAGAATTAGCCTAGAATTTTCTATGGCAATTTATCCGCTCGACAAAGGGGTTGTTGAGAAATACCGCAGTAAAGAACAAGATCCTGATCGTCTTGCCGGATTTGATGTGGCGACAGATTTCTTAGCTCTTAACAGAGGAAAGGCACTAGGAGTGATGTACAATGTATATCATTCAAAAATTCAGGAAAAAGAAAAGAAGAAATTCAATGCAAAATATATAGCGGCATTTACTAAATACGCTAATCCTTACGGCGAATATGCGAAAGAGATTTTAAAATAGTTAAATAGCCCCTTGACCGTAAGGGGCTTTTTGATTACCATCTTAACACAGGTCTCAAAAGCCTAACAACAAACGGAAATTCACCCCGTCAGCGTGATTTTTTTGTATCTGCAATTTCTCTTTTTACCCATAAGATTGCGATCCAAAAATAAATAATTTTCAATCTATGGTCGAGAGTGCGACTAATACAATACCTTTAAGGGAATAAGTCCGCTCGATTTGTTGCGAGTTTTGAGCTCTCGACCGCCCTATTAAATTAGGGGAAATCCTATCAAAAAGGAACAACAAAATGACTACACAAATCTCAACAATCCAATTCCATAACCAATCTTTAGTTACGTTTGAAAAAGACGGTATTTTCTATACGGCAATGAAGCCAATTTGCGAGAATATCGGTTTAGCTTGGGAGGCACAATTAGCACGTTTGAAGCGTGATGAAGTGTTAGGTTCAACTATGATCGTGATGATCATAGTTGCAGAAGATGGTAAGAAACGAGAAATGATTTGCCTCCCTATCGACTATCTCAACGGCTGGCTATTTGGCATTGATGTTAAACGGGTAAAACCTGAAATCCGAGAAACACTGATAATGTACAAAAAAGAGTGCTACCAAGCCCTAGCGGATTACTGGTTTAAGGGCAAAGCCGAACGTTTGCAAAATCTGCAGCCGAACCTACCGCTTGCGGAGGTGGAAGCAGACGAAGAAGCATTACACATTATCGTTAATCTGTTTCACAGCTTGAGTGAAGCTCACGAGTTTTCCGTACTGGCACACGATGTCGATCACCGCTGGCTAAAGCAGAGTATTGATAAAGAGCTAGGTGGGCATTTGTTGCATAATCTGAACCACCCCGCAAAAAACGCTCTTGATAAAGCCAAAAAATACATTCACGCTAAGAGCGAACGGATAATGTTCGTCAAAGGAATGTTAAGCTTGCTTGAAGAGCCGAAGCCAAAACGGATTGCCAATTTCTAATTTGCAAAAATGCAATGAAACCTGACCGCTTGTCGCAAGACAGGCGGTTTTTTTATACCTAAAATTTAAGGATACCTTATGTCAGATACTATTCAGCTCAATGAATTTCAGAATTTTTCAATGACACCGGAACAGAAAGCCTATTTTGATCTTATGGCAAAGCCAACAGAAGATGTTACGGGGTTTGGAATAAAGCAGGCAGAGGATTTTAATCGTCAAATGGCGGCTTTTCCGAATGTTACACCTATACAAAGATTTCAAGCCTTTGAAAATTTCAAAAATGATTGGAATGAACAATATATCAGAAATGGCTACTCCAGTGAGCAGATAGCTAAAATCAATGCTGAATTTAATAGCTTAGCCGACCCACGCAATCAAGAAGGTTTTGTAGATCAACTAAAAGGCTTTGGGCATCAAATCGGTGCAGGGTTTGAAAAGTTTGCGGGTAATATCCAAGCTGCATTTAATCCCGAATGGGCGGAAGATAATATCAAGGCTGCCGAAGAACACCGCAAGCAAAGCGGGGCAAATGCGCAAATCTCACAATATCTGCAACAGCAAGAGCAACAAGCCTTACAACAAAACGGCAGCAGTGAATTTGGCGCAACGGTAAAGTCTTTTGTGAATAATCCGAGAGCCTTAATCGGCACAGCGGCAGAAGAATTAACCCCCTATCTTGCTACCGGTGCGGCGGCAGCGGTTGCTGCACCCTTTACCGGCGGGGCATCACTTGCATTTGCGCCGGCGGTAATGGGCGGCACGGGCGCATTCACGGAAGCGGGCGCATACCGTTTAGGTATGCAAGAGAAAATCAACGCAATGTCGAAAGAGCAACTAATGGCATTGCCGGAAATTCAATCCCGTTTGCAAAGCGGAATGACCTTTGAACAAGCCAAAGCGGATTATGCGACCGACTTTTCCGATCACGCCGTAGGGACGGCGGCTGCGGCAGGGATTGGCGCATTGGAAAGTATGACGGGCGTTGGAAAATTAGGCAGTAAATTAGGTCTAGGCGGTGCAGTCAAAACGCTAATCAAAGAGCCGGTTTTACAAGCAGGGCAAGAAGCCCTTGCTCAACTTAACCAAAATCTAGGTTATGCTCAAATCGATCCTAACCAAAATATCACTGAAAATGTGCAGAGTTCGGCGGCAGTCGGTGGATTATTGGGAATAGGGTCAGGGACGATTTCGGCAGCTTCGCAACTGAGAAGTGAACCAGAAAGCCAAACGAGTACCGATAAACCGCAAATTGAAAACGACATTACCAAATCTTCTGTCCAACCACAACCAACCGACACCGCTCAAACTACCCCGCAATCGGTGGACGAAAAAGCCCTTGAAACCGTACTGACTGATTACAAAAATCAGGCGGAAGAAGCCGACTACAAGGAAATGTATGACGAACTAAAATCGGATATTTTAGACGGCAAAATCCACGAACGGGCAGCGGAAGATTATGGCGATACCCAATACCGTGATTTTGCCCGTGCGTATTTAGCTCAAACAGGGCAGGTACAATCTGAAGCTCAACCGACACAAGCGGTCGAAACCGAGCAAGATTTTGCAAATAGCGAACAACAGACCGTTGAACAGCCCAAATTAAATGAAGAACGCCTGCAACAATATCGTACTGAAGTGAATGAATTGCTTGCTCAACGCAAAGCAGAAAATTTATCTGAACAAGGTGTTGTTGCTCGTTACAGCCGGATTGTAGAACGTTTCCCCGACCATAATACGTTGGCAGAAGAACTCTACCGCAGAGAGCAAGAGGATAATGAACAGCAAGTGCTATTTTCCCGTTCACCGATGAAATCGGTTGAAGCCAACATAGCCCGTGGACGTGAGAGAATGACAAAAGCAATTTTGGATAAGGCAGACGTTAAACGGGGAATGTATCACGGCGAATTCGGCTGGGTGGATTTTGTATGGGGTGATGATGGTGTAACGAAAGGCAAAAATCGTTTTGGAGAACCAAGAGGTAGAGGGATTTCTCACGTTATTGAAGCCCGTATGCGTAAGGATGGATTGACTGAAGATCAAGCTACGCAAATGCTCACAAATGATATTGTGGATACGATTGCAAGAGGAACGGGTTCTAAAAAGGTAATGAAAGATAATTCGGAACGGTTGCAGCTAAATTATACTCGCCCAACAGATCAGAAAACGCATAGAGCTATTTTGACAAAAAATAAGGGAAGTAATGCGTGGGTATTAACGGGGTATGAAGTGTTTGAAGATGCGACTAGACCGCAATTCATTACAACTAGCCCTACTGACACTCATCGTACTCTCCAGCGTGATGAGGCAGGTGCTTCAAACGTGGCTTCTGATTCGGAACAGTTCGCTAATCCTAACGGCTTGTCGAATGACACCGCCCTTGAACTCGGGCGACCGACTAACACCAGCCAACTGAACGATACGCACGCTCACTCACAAAGAGGCAGGGGCGTGGTTGCAGAGAACGGCGTTAATTTAGCCAATTATGACAACGTTGTCAATCAAGTTGAACAAGACCAACAAACCCTATCACGCATTTTAGGTGAAGAGACGGCTCGCCACGTTTATATAGTCGATAGTAACACTGAAATTCCGACCGGACACAATGTGAAAAAACTGGCGGAAGAGGGGATAGAAGGTTGGTTCGATATTGGCAGCCAAAAACTCTATCTGATTAGCGACAATATCACTGAAACCGAGACACTCTCGCGAGATGAACGGTTGGCGTGGGTGGCGTGGCACGAATTGGCACACGCCGGTGTGCGAATGAAATACGGACGAGCACTGAAAAATCTGTTATCCAGTGCAGGCAAAAATCCCGTCGTTAGCGTATTAGCTCGCCGTATTCAAGCTGAACGTGCGAAATTGGGTGAGACGCTTTCCCGTGAAGTGGCTATTGAAGAGGCAATGGCTGAACTCTATGCGACGACCGAAACAGGCAACTGGGCGGCATTGGAAAGTCGTTACCATATGCGGATTGCCCCAAGCTGGAAAAAAGGTAAGGATAACGTACGGGATTTTCTCGCTAAAATCGCCAACCTGTTCCGCCGTCTGATCGGTGGGGTGATCCGCCGTGATGTGAGCCAAACAATGACGACCGGCCAAGTGTTTGACACATTAAGCGGGATTAAACAAGGTATTGCGGATATTGCACAAAATCAGGCAGAACCGACCGCTTACAATGGTGAGAGCAATGTAGAAAGTCGCTATTCCTTAAATGAAAACCCAGATAGTGAGTTTGCTAATGCTGTGCCAAAACGTATGGCGAGTAGTTTCGATGAAGCTCGTGCAGCAGTAACAGAATTGTTAGGTGAGCCTTTAGTAAATAAAGAAACGGGAATGATTGCGACAATCTCTAAACGCTCATTAGATAAATTAGTAAGTGGTAAAGCGTCTCATAAATCATCAAGTACGCACGATCATTTAATGGCAGTAGCCAATATTGATCAGCTATTTGAAAACGCAATTGATGGTTGGATTGAGCCTGCTAAATCTGTTGATAACACGAGTATCGCTGGTGTACATAAGATGTTTGCACCACTAAATATTGATGGTGTGATAAAGCTGGCAAAATTGACTGTTAAGGAATTTAAAGATAATTCTGGAAACCGAATTTATTCGGTAGAAACAATTGAAATTGGTGATCAAAAAAGCTCTGTGCCAGAATTGACGGCTTCCGTTCAAGACGAACGAACTCTCGTCGGGCTTCACAGAGCTAATGTTGAAAGTCTAATCCAACAGATTAAAAATTTCAATAGCCGTAAGGAAAATTCAACCGCCGAAAATGAGGGCGACATTCGTTATTCCCGTAAGCAATCAACCCTTGATACCATCAAAGCCGGTAAGATTGAGCATAATGACGATCCGACCATTTTCGGTAATATCAAATCGGGCAACTTTAGCGAGGCGTGGAAAACGCTTACTCGCAATGCTGACTTCTTGCTGACCGATGAAACCCGTCCGGTTGTTGAGTGGGTGAATGGGCTCGATTTAAGTCGGGCGGAGCAGGTGGATATATTGTCGGAGTTAGACCGCGCAGATGGTATTCGGCACGCCTTAAATGCTACAGTGAGCCAACGCTTTTTGAAACCGTTGCAGCAAAATATTGCGGCACTGGCCAAGAAACATAAAAAAGAGGTGGATTGGACGAAGCACGTTGTTGAAAGCTATATTTCGGCGAAATGGTCAATTACCCGTAACCGACAGATTTTAGCCCGTGAACAAAAGGCGATGGAGGAGGCTAAAACGGCAATGGAGGTGGCGCAGCGTGAAGCCTTATTAGCAGAGGAAGGCAGTGATAAACGCTACGCCGAAGCGACCCGAGCCTATCGCCGGGCCGAACGCCGTTACCTTGACCGAAAACACGATATTGAGCTGAAGAACTGGGAAACCGATGAACACGGCGATTTTGTGGTAAAACGTAAAGTCGGGGTGGCGGGCTGGTCGATTCCACACGCACAAGCGATTATGGCGGAAGCCGAAAAGCACTTTTCTGCACAAGAAATGGAGCAGGCGGCGAAACCGATTCGCCAAGCGGTATCGTGGAACATTGCCAAAAATGTGGAGGCCAACCGAATTACGGCGGAACAAGCGGCGGAATACCGTAAACACCCGGATTATGTACCGCTGACCGGCGACCCTGACCGTGCGGATAACGATGATTTCATCGGCGGCGCAAGTCAGCGTGGAGTAAATACCGCACGGGATAAAGCGCAGAAAGGGCGCACCAATTCGGAAGCCGAAGGGGCGATTGACGCGGTGTATAAGATGTTGGATAAAACCATCGCCAACTATGCGTGGCAGCCGTTTAAAAATAAAGTCAATGAGGTGTACGAGCAGGCACTATCGGAAGAAAAAGACGCGGGGAAATCCGATGAACAGGCAAAGAAAGCCGTTGCGGCGCGCACGGGGATTGAGCGGGCAATTTTCAAAGGCACAACCCGTCCGAGTGATGATGTACTTATTCGCAAATACGGCAATGTCTATTATGAGTATCGTTTACCGGAGGCGGTGATTACAGCCTTAAAGGGCAGCCAGCGGAACGAAACCGATTATAAATTGGGGAAATTCTTTGCGCTGACGGGCATTAAAACCCTGACGGGACTCTACGCTCAAGGTGTAACACAATTCAAACCGATGTTTGCTCCGAAAAATATGATTCGTGATGTGTGGGAAAAATCTGCGTTGCTGACGACCCGTGAAATTATCGGCGCAGACGGTAAGGATTTATCCCAAAAAGCGAAAAATCGGATTGGGCGGAAAACCTTTTCGGCACTGTATAACCTGAAAGAAACGGCCCGCTTGATGAAAGCAACCAAGGCATTGGCAAAAGGGGATACGGAAAATCTTAATACAAAAGATGAATATCAACGGGATTTGAAAGAGCTGATTAAACTTGGCGGCGTGTCGAATTACAGTACCTACCTTGCCCGTACCGAAAAGGATTTGGTCTCGGAAATTGAGAAGCTCAACAACCCGCGAGGGCGTTTTGTGGAAGGTGCGAAGCATTTAGTGGCATTGTGGAACGGAACATTTGACTATGTCTCTTCTCTTGCTGCTTATCGAGCCTTAAAAGCCGAAGGTGTGTCGGCAGAGCGGGCGGCGGCGATAGTGTTGAACCTGTCCAATTTCCGTAAGCAAGGTTGGGCGGCGAAACACTTCAAACCGCTGTATATGTTCTTGAATCCGACCCTACAAGGCGGGAAAAACATTGTCCAAATGATGAGTACCAAACAAGGTTGGCTTTACCTTGCCGGCAGAACCACAATGGCAATGGCAGTGTGGTCGCTGTTGATGTCGTTAGACGACGAGGACGAAGAAACCGGCAAGCGAATGTTTGCAAATGGGGATTTGTCTCGTGAGATACTGATTCCAACAGGAGAAAAAGACCGTTATATTCGTGTGCCGGTCGGCTATGGTGCACCGCAGGTGGTGAATAACTTAGCCGTCAATCTTGTTGCATTGATGAACAATCAGATTACCGCTGCTGATGCGTTTGCCAATATTGTGGCGCATAATGCGAAAAGTGTAATGCCTGTTTCACCGAGTGAGATTTCTGCCTCGAAATACCCGCTTGAGAAGCTGGCGGATACACTCACGCCGACAATGTTTAAATCGCTCACGCAATGGGTGATGGATCGGAATGCGTTTGGTAACCGCATTAAACCGAGCTTTGTTCAAGGCGATAAATTGCTCTCACAGCAATCGAAATCAACCACGGCGGAATTTTGGCAGGAGACGGCAAAATGGATGCAAGACAATCTCGGTTTTGATGCTCACCCCGAAGCCTACAAACATATCTTTGATTCTTATCGGGGAATGATGGGGGTATTGGGGGATTTTGCCAGTGCAGTGATTGAAAATCCTAATCGCGAAATGCACGGCAAAAGCACGATAATGCCGATTGTGCAGGATTTCTTTGGGATTAAAGGCGAAAACCGCGCATCTAACCTGTACTACGAATATAAAGGCGAAGCACAGGAATTGATGAAGGAATTTAACTATCACAAAGAAAACGGCACATTAGCACAATGGCGGACACCGGAAAAAATGCGGGCGGTGTTGTGGAATCAAAAAGCGGACAGTGAAATTAACCGGTTTCGCAAATTGAAAGCGAAGTTGAACAAAGACAAAGGCAAAATCAGTGATGAAACCTACGCAACCCGCTTACAACGCTACAACCAAAACATTGAGCGTATTCATCGCAAAATGGTTTATGAGTGGCGTAAACAACAAGACTTGCATACGGTCAGAACGCCGTAACCGAGACCGCACCTTCGGGTGCGGTTGTCTCTTTACAACTTAGTTCATATATTGCAGAATATGAAATCAAAGGAGCTATATATGCCAGAAATGAAATTGGGTGAAAACTACATTACACGAGCTGAATTTAATCACTTCTTAAAAAGTAATGAACAGCGTTATGATGCTTTATTTAACCGTGTACTTGGCTTGGATATGGTTGTTCGTACATTAATTTTACCGTTAGCCTCTAATGATGAAGTAAAAGATAAAGTGCAAGACATGATTGAGTTGTTGTCGTCTGTTAAACAGAGTTTAACCAGCTCTGGTCAAATTGCTTTAGAGCACAGAAAAGATATATTCTTTACGTTAGATGTTGTGGTAGAAATGCTACAGCTCAAAAAAGAGGTTATTTGACAAGTAATACCTTTGACTTTACTATGTTCCACGTTCTAGAAGAAAAGGGGAATAGAAATGTTATCGTTACTGAAAAAGCTAACTAATTTAAGCATTGTTTCTTCCGTCTTAAGAAGTCCGGCAGATTATCCTGATATTAGCCACGGTTTTGAGCGTGATCGCCAAAATCTTTGCAAAGGATGTAATGAGGTTGTACGTGGTATTAATCGAAATGTGAGAATTTATGGGAAAGAATACGCAAATTAAGGCTCGTAATGCCGGTAGCGAAATTCACCTTTCACATAGCCAAGTGGATACTCCGCTTCTTGATGTGAAGTCTTTGGAGCACTTACAACAATTTAGACCTGATATTGTTGATTTTGTTGTAGAACAAACCAAGAAAGAGGCTGAACATCGTCGTAAGCAAGATAGCCGGATGATTAATTATACTTTTATTGAACGTATCGGGGCATTATTACTGGGTACATTGATCGGTGCAGGCAGTATAACTGGGGCAATCTATGCAGCAATGCAAGGTTTTGAAACGCTAGCAACTGCGATTGCCACAGTAGGTCTAGGCTCTCTAGCTGTCGCCTTTTTACGAAGAGATAAAAAGTAAATTGAAATTTATATGGAAAACCGCTTGTGGGTAACTGCAAGCGGTTTTTTCTTACCCAAATTTTGCAAAGGAGGTTTATGGCAAACCCGTTTAAACCGGTCATTGATAAGCTCAAAGACCAATCCGATAAAGACGGCAGCAAAAAGCTGCTTTATCAGGCATACAAAAAACAGACCATTCCACAACGTGATAAGTTTGTGGAGGAATTGATTCACCAAATGATGGAATATAAAGAGAAAGCAGAGTATCTCTACCAACACCATTTCAATGAAAATTAAAGACCATTAAGGACAACATAAGGAGTGAATGATGGCAGACGAAGGATTGATTGCCGCCGCTGGCACGATTGCAGCGGGGGCAGCAATTTTATGGGGAACGGATGCATTTGATAACGTGCAATGCAAGGAAATTAAATTCCAAGGCGATAAGACCAAATTGTCAGATGGTTCGGCACATATGCGAGCACAGGCAATGGCGGATTATGCCTGTAAATATTTTGAATCGGCGAAAATCAATGCCCGCAACAACCTCATTATCGCCCTGATTCAACAAGCGGCGGCATTTTACCTTGCCGACAAACAGCACGATGTGGCGAAACAAGCACAGAGTCGGTTCGATGAAATTTGGCATAACCAAAAAGACAAATCGGATAAATTTTTCAACCATTGGTACGACAACAGCCGTCCGATTGAAATCCGAATGTTAAATGATGCCAGTGAGCGTGAACAACGGGGCTACCAAATTGACTACGAGACGGCAAAAAATCGGGCGATTGCGACCGCCCGCAGTGAGTTTTCACGGGCAAGGGATAAGGTGCGGCGGGAAAGCCATATCCACTGTGTCGGTGCAACCCGCACTGCATTGCGGCAATTACACGCTGCGGAAGCGAGAGCGGCGGTCTTGGCAACCAATCAAGCGATCCGAATGGAGGAAGAACGCAAACATCAACGTGAAAGCCAATATCGGGAGGAGATGTACAAATGGAATGCAATGTTCCAAGGGCGGATTGCCGATAGCCTTAATGCCTTGCATACAGCTCAACAGGCAGCCGCCGCAGCCGGTTCAATCAACCCGTATGAAGGTTGGTCGAATGCCGTCGGCGGATTGAGTAATATTGGGGCAGCGTTAGGCAATATGAATATGGCGCAGTTTGGGGCTTTAAATTCCCACCACATACCGGCATTTGCGAACAATTTGTGGACGTAGGCAAGAGGGCATTAGTGATAAATCTCTCGCCGATGTCCTAGTTCTAATGCGGTGATGAGTAACTTGCCGTTATCAATATGGCAAATAATACGGTAATCACCGACACGATAACGCCACATTCCGGAGAGTTCGCCGACTAAGCCTTTGCCTCGGTCTCGTGGATTTTCGAGTGATTGGAGTTCTTTCAGGTAATTCAGAATACGTTGGGCTTGTTGAGGATTTTTCTTTGCTAATTTTGTCAGTTGTTTTTTGGCTGTATCAGCGAGCTGTATTGCCCAAATTAAGCTCATTTTCAACGTCCTCTAGGCTATATACTTTTTCTTTACCTGCACGAACTCGCTCTAAAACCGCATTGGCTAAGAGTAAATCTTCCAAATCTTCCAAATAGGCTTCTAATGCTTGTTTAACATAGAAAGATTTGGCTCGCCCTGTTTGTGTAGCTAAATAATCTAAACGCTGTTGAAGTTCGTTAGGTAATCTTACCGTTAATGCCATAATGTTATCCTCTCTGTATTGTTGATAAATTATAAGAATGTATTTATTGTAATACAAGTATTTTGTTTGCCAACCCTAGCGATTATTTTCGGATCTTGGTGTAGAATAGAGATAGGTCTTATTCTATTGGGAGTTTAATATGAAAAAATTAATTTTAGGATTAACTGTCATTTTATTATCAAGTATTGCCAATGCAAAATGCTATGGAACAAAATCTAATAAGGTTTGTTATAGCAATAATGGAAATACTCACTATGTTAATAAAAGTGGCAACTATACAAATGTCAGTAGTTACAATAGTAGAACAGGGGCTAGATGGTCATCTAACTATTCTACCTATGGTAATACCACATATGCCACAGGCAGATCGAAAAAAGGTAACTCTTGGAATGAAACAATGGTTAGGCAAGGTAACTCAACTCATTATTACGGTACAAACTCTAGAGGACAAAAATTTGACTCCTATGGTGTAAAGCCTTGTCGTAAGAAGAATGGTTGCTATTAGTTGAGGTTAATTATGAAAAAGTTATTAGTATGTTTTTTATTGTGTATTTCTTCTGCTTCAATGGCTACGAATTGGATTCCTAGTAAGTACCCTGGTGTCTATATTGGTAGGGTTACTAATCAAGGTATTTGGATAAGATATGTTTATCCTCAGCCAATTTATCTTCAAGGTGATATAGAAAAAACATCTTACTCAATATATAAAGTTAAAACAGATTGTAAAAATGATTTATTAAATGTAGTTCAAAGTACAGATTATCAGGAAGATGGCTCTATAGCTAGAAACCAAAATTATCCTACTGGATTTTTCGAACCAATTCCTGATTCTGTTGGTGAAAATATGTTGAAAGCTGTTTGTAGTTATAAATCCTCTAAGAAATAATTTTATTTCTAAGCCCCTTGACTGTAAGGGGCTTTTTTGTTTACGCACTCATCGTTTTAGGCGTAACAGACACATTTAAGCCCAGTGCATTGATGATTTTCATAATGCTATCAAAGCGTGGTTTCTCGCTTGATAACGTTTTATAAAGGCTTTCTCGCCCAATACCTGTTTTTTCAGCTAATTCCGTCATCCCTTTTGCACGAGCAACAGTATTGAGTGCTTGAATAAATTCTTCGGTTGAACCGTCTTCAAGAACGGTTGCTAAATAAGCTGCCATCATTTTTTCATTTTTTAAATAACGTGCGGCATCAAATTCTTGGATTTTAATGGTCATTTTTAAGCTCCTGTTTGAGTTCTGTCCATATTGCCTTAGCTTGTAAAATATCTTTATCTTGCGTTGATTTATCACCACCACAAAGCAAAAGATAAGTAATTTCGCCTTTGCGTGCATAATACAGCCGATAACCTTTTCCTTTTGTGATGCGCATTTCAAATACACCATCGCCTACGGATTTATGATCGCCGAAATTGCCTAGCTTGGCGCGCTCGATACGGGCAACAATATTTACTATCGCCAGTTCATCGGTGAGATTTGCTAACCAGTTGGAAAATATATCGGTTTCTTCAATGATATACATAATCGCCTCTTTTATTTAGCCATATTGTATAGTTTTGGATACAGCAAGACAAGATAAATTTATCTTGGGGGATTTGACAGAGCAAAAATTAGAGAGTAGTATTTGCCCCCAAGGTCTCAAAAGCCTTTTCTCTAAACGGAAATTCACCCCGTCAGCGTGATTTTTTTGTATCTGCAATTTCTCTTTTTACCCAAAGATTGCGATCCAAAAAATAAATAATTTCAATCTATGGTCGGCGGTGTGAGGAATATAATACCGTAAGGAAATAACTCCGCTAGATTTAGAGCTAGTTTTGAGCCGCCGATCACCCTATTCAGTTAGGGGAAAATCCTATCAAAAAGGAACTCTAAAATGACTACTCAGCTATCTACTATTCAATTTCATAACCAATCTTTAGTTACGTTTGAAAAAGACGGTATTTTCTACACCGCAATGAAGCCAATCTGCGACAATATAGGTTTGGATTGGAAAGCTCAATACTCAAGAATTAAACGTGATGAAGTGCTTTCTCAAGGTATGGTTATCATAACCATACCTTCAAATGGTGGAGAACAACAAACTCTTTGCCTCCCTATCGACTATCTCAACGGCTGGCTATTTGGCATTGATGTGAAACGGGTAAAACCCGAAATCCGAGAAACGTTGATAATGTACAAAAAAGAGTGCTACAAAGCTCTAGCGGATTACTGGTTTAAGGGCAAAGCCGAACGCAAAACCACTACGGACGAACGTACCGGCTTACGCCAAGCAGTCAGTCAATTAGTCAGCAAGAAAGGCTTAATCTATTCCGATGCTTACGCTCTTGTTCATCAGCGTTTTAATGTCAATCACATTGACGAACTTACGCCGGAACAAATTCCAATGGCGGTAGAGTATGTTCATAAAGTGTACTTGGAAGGGGAGTTGATTATTGATGAACCGAAAGTACAGATGTTGGCACTTGACAGACAACAGTCGCTAAGAATAGTCAGTATGTGGTATGCCCTGTATAACTGCGTGGAGCTACTTTCTAAACTGTATAAACCGCTTCACGCACTGGGTTCAGCCTATGCCCCGCAAACCTATGGGTGTTCCACAGAATATAAAACGACATTAGGCGTATTTAAACGGATAGTTGAGCCGATGCTAGCAGATTGCAATGTCGATCCGTTTGAAGACCCTCACTACTACAAAGCCCTCAACACCCTACGGAACTACAAACCGCAAGGCTTAGGGGCAATCGTTAGAGTTTAACCCCAAACCCCTGACTGCTATTTCCTAGGAAATCCGGCAGGGGATTGTTGCACCCTAAATTCAGCAAAAGGAACGAAAAATGCTCAAATATATCCTGCTCGGCTTTGTGGTTGTTTCGGCGTACTATCTTGATTTAACCCACGACTGCGACGGCAAAACCTGCCAATCGCAAAAACTTTAACCCAACCGACCGCTTGCAGCAATGTAAGCGGTTTTTTCATTTAATAAGGAGCAACAATGCGACCAATACTCATCAATAGAAAAGTGGCGAAAACCACCTTTCAAATTGATAACTGTGGCAACACAGACAATATCACTATCGAGCTGACCCGTGTCGGCGGCGATACCACCATCACTTACCCTGCCTTTGAAAGCGATGAAAATCAAGTAACCTTTATGTGGGACGAGGCAATCTACACGGCACGCAAAGGACGTTATCAAGGGATTATCCGTATCGCAGGGTGCAAACCAATGTGCGTACCGATTCACGTCGATAGCTGCACTTGCGAAATAGGCAGCAGCGAAAACGGCTACTTTACCTCAACTGAATGCTTGGAGTGTTAAAATGAACTACAAATTTTTGAACGGCTTTAGTACCAGCCTCACCGAAAAACTGAATGCCACAGACGGATTATTGCCTATCACAAACGCAAGGGAATTAGCGGAGCGATTGGGCAACAAGCATAGCTATCTCGTCATCAATGACGGCACCGGCGCAGAGATTGTCAAAGTCTCGGTATTTGGCAACGATGTGAAAATTGAAAGAGGAAAAGACGGCACGGCAGCAAAAACATTCCCTGCCGGTGCGTGTGTGAAATGGGAGTTCACCGAAGCCGCTTTCAAAGACATCGGCTGCCCGACAGAAGACGACTGCGAGGCGTGTTGTTGTAAGAAATAAAAAGTTAAAATCAGCCCTGTAACGCAGGGCTTTTTAGCTGTTTTATCTCGAAAAAACGTGCCGAAACTTTTTGTAAGTTATTGATAAAAAAGACGAGAAATTTATAGAAATCTCTTGTTTTTTCGGCACGTTTTTAGCGGTTCAAGCCTTTTAGATACTCACTTTTCTAGATTTTGCATAAAAATTACTCGTTTTTCTTGGTGAGAATTTTCTATTTAAATTCAAATAGATATTTAGCCTATTTTGCAATGTATGCCGAAAAAATGCAATGTATGCCGAAACTATTTTCTTATTTTGG
>NZ_SPPA01000024.1:0-47515 GCF_004569585.1 Muribacter muris
TAGAAGATAAAGCGGATAGGCGATATTGTGGGCTGGGGATAAAAATGTAAGACTGTTGCAGTATGTGAAACAAGTCGAGAAGTAAATTATCTCACTTTTTTCGCAAAACTTATCTCGCTCGCTTTTATGAAATCTTTCAAATACCACCGGCAACAATTATATCCTTGCCAATTTACAGGATATTGATCCAGCATTAAATACTGAATTACACAAAACCATAGATTCTACTGAACCAGATTTAAACAATCTTAGACGTTATATTAGATTTATTTCCTAATTCAACCGCTAGTTTATCGACTAAACCGCTGGACTCAATACCTCGCCCAATGCTATCTTAAAATTCAAAGAATCAATTAAGAATAGCTTTTTATTCTTAGTGAAGCCAACTCCTTACACAAGGGTATAAGTTTTCTGATATTTACCTATCAATTCAAAGCCCTACAAGCCAGTCTCTGAGTTAGCAAGTATTAGCGAAAATCCCCCGTTTTTATAACTTTTATGCTATAATTCGCAACAATTTTCCCTGTTGGCAGGGCATATTAAAAAGGATTAGGACGTTTCAATGAGCGAATTAGCCAAAGATATTACACCGATCAGTATTGAAGAGGAGCTGAAAAGCTCGTACCTTGACTATGCGATGTCAGTGATTGTCGGGCGGGCATTGCCTGATGTGCGGGACGGGTTGAAGCCCGTTCACCGCCGTGTACTCTTTTCAATGGATCAAAGCGGCAATACTGCCGGCAAACCTTATGTCAAATCGGCACGTGTGGTCGGTGATGTTATCGGTAAGTACCACCCTCACGGCGATTCTGCGGTGTATGATACGATTGTGCGGATGGCACAGCCGTTTTCTTTACGTTATATGTTAGTGGACGGTCAAGGTAACTTCGGTTCGATTGATGGCGATGCACCGGCAGCAATGCGTTATACCGAAGTACGTATGCAGAAAATCACCCAAGAATTGCTGACCGATCTCGACAAAGAAACCGTTGATTTCTCACCGAACTATGACGGCAAAGAGATGATCCCCGATGTTTTGCCGACTAAAATTCCCGCATTGTTGGTAAACGGTTCTTCGGGGATTGCGGTTGGTATGGCAACCAATATTCCGCCGCACAATCTCAATGAAGTGCTGGACGGCTGCTTAGCCTATATCGAAAATGATCAGATCAGCATTGAGGAATTGATGCGCTACATTCCGGGCCCGGATTTTCCGACGGCGGCGATCATCAATGGACGCAAAGGGATTGAGGACGCCTACCGTACCGGACGGGGCAAAGTCTATGTGCGTGCAAAAGCCAGTGTTGAAACAACTGCCAAGGGGCGTGAGCAGATTATCGTTACCGAAATTCCGTATCAAGTGAACAAAGCCCGCCTAATCGAAAAAATTGCCGAATTGGTGAAAGAGAAAAAAGTCGAAGGCATTAGCGAGTTGCGTGATGAATCCGACAAAGACGGGCTACGCATCGTGATTGAAATCAAGCGTGATGCCGTGGGCGAAGTGGTACTGAACAATCTCTATGCGCTCACACAAATGCAGGTAACCTTCGGTATCAATATGGTTGCTCTCGATCACGGTCAGCCGAAACTGTTGAATTTAAAACAGATTATTGAAGCCTTTGTGATGCACCGCCGTGAAGTCGTTACCCGCCGAACCATTTTTGAATTACGCAAAGCCCGCGAACGTGCGCATATTTTAGAAGGGTTAGCGATTGCGTTAGCCAATATCGATCCGGTGATTGAGCTTATCCGCCAATCCAAAACGGCGGACGAAGCTCGTGAAGGTTTGTTATCTCGTCCTTGGGCGTTGGGGAATGTTGCACCAATGCTAGAAGCCACAGGCGTAGATGCCGCCCGTCCGGACGAATTGCCGGAGGAGTACGGTGTCCGCAACGGTGAATATTATTTATCCGAAGCCCAAGCCAAAGCAATTTTAGAATTACGCCTACACCGCTTAACCGGCTTGGAACACGAAAAAATCTTAGACGAATACCAAACTATTTTGGTTGAAATCGGCGAGTTGCTCCACATTCTCAACAGCGCCGAACGCTTAATGGAAGTGATCCGCGAAGAGCTTGAAAAAGTGAAAGCGGAATTTGGCGATGAACGCCGCACCGAAATTACCTCGGCTTCCGGCGATATTAACCTTGAAGATTTAATCGCACAGGAAGATGTGGTGGTTACACTCTCCCACGCCGGCTATGTGAAATATCAGCCGTTATCCGACTACGAAGCGCAACGCCGTGGCGGTAAAGGCAAATCGGCAACCAAAATGAAAGAAGACGATTTCATTGAGAAATTACTGGTTGCCAATACCCACGACACTATTCTCTGCTTCTCCAGCCGAGGACGTTTATATCAACTGAAAGTCTATCAATTACCGCAAGCCAGCCGTGGTGCACGGGGCACACCGATTGTCAATATTCTACCGTTAGTCAAAGAAGAAAATGAGCGGATCACCGCCATTCTAACCGTACCGAACGGTGAATTTAGTGACGATAAATTTATTTTTATGGCGACCGCCAGCGGTACAGTGAAAAAAGTATCCCTTGATGCGTTCAGCAATGTGCGTGCAAGCGGTCTGATCGCCCTTAAACTTCGCGAAGGCGATGAATTGATCGGCGTGGATATTACCGACGGCAATAGCGAAATTATGCTGTTCTCCGCACAAGGGCGGGTGGTACGTTTTGCCGAAACCGCCGTGCGCGGAATGGGACGTGTGGCAACCGGTGTGCGTGGGATTAAACTAGCGACCGCCGAACTGTCGGACGAAGTAGAAGACGCCGATATTGAGCCGATCGAGAATGAAGAAGACGACTCTTCCGTCAATCTGAATACCGATAAAGTGGTTTCTCTCGTGATTCCGCATAATCAAGGTGAAATCCTGACCGTTACCCAAAACGGCTACGGCAAGCGTACCGCCCTGTCGGAATACCCGATTAAATCCCGTGCGACCAAAGGGGTGGTATCGATTAAGGTGAACGAACGCAACGGTAAAGTCGTGGCAGCGGTACAGGTCGAAGAGAGCGATCAGATTATGCTGATTACTGATGCCGGCACCCTCGTCCGCACCCGTGTGAATGAAGTGAGTTTGGTGGGACGTAACACTCAAGGGGTACGCATTATCCGTACCGCTGAAGATGAACAAGTGGTCAGCCTCGAACGTATCTGTGAGATCGAGGACGAAGAAAACGATACCGAGGCGACCAACGAGAACGCCTAATACACTGTAAGTAACAAGCTATATTAAAGGGGATACCTTAGTATCCCCTTTTTATTGATTACACTATATAGCCATTACAAAGCTCAATGATATTGAAAGTCTGTTTGTAATATAAAATCGGGCTTTTGCAAAAATTTCTTCCTAACTAACCGCTTGTCGTACCGACCACTTGGCTGATAATCCGCCCGTTTTCTAAGCGAGTAATGATCTTTTCTCCGATCTGAACGGATTGACTGCTAAGTAACGCAACGCCTTGTTCATTCTGCGTAACGGAATAGCCCCTCGCTAAGACACTCAGCGGGCTTAGACTCTCTAATTTTGCACAGAGTTGCCCAAAGATTTGGCTGTCGTACGAGAGGCGTTTTTCCATTGTATAATGCAGCCGTTGCGATAGGCTTGCCCAGCGTTGCTGATGCTGTTTAACATAGTGCGGTAATGGGTTTTGTTCAACACGCTGAGCCAGCCTTTGCCACCTTTGCTGTTTACGCAACAACAGTTGCTGAAGCTGTTGAGCCAGATTTTTTTCCAGACGAGTGAGTTGCTCACTTTGGCGCTGTAATTGACGGCTTGGGTGCTGTGCATTTAATCGTAATTTTAGCTGCTCGAAACGCCCGATTTTATCCGCCCATAAACGATCAAACGCCAAACTTGCTTTATCTTGTTGATGGCGTAACTGCCGTACTAATTCCGGTTGGTTACGGCTGACAAGCTCGGCGGCGGCAGAGGGGGTCGGCGCACGCACATCTGCAACAAAGTCGGCGATCGTTACATCGGTTTCGTGCCCGACGGCACTGATGATCGGCAAATCCGAAGCCGCAATCGCCCGTGCGACACTTTCCTCGTTAAAGCACCACAAATCCTCCAATGAACCGCCGCCACGCCCGACAATCAGCACTTCACACTCTCTACGCCGGTTTGCCAACGCAATCATTTGCACAATCTCTTTAGCCGCTTCTTTGCCTTGCACAAGGGTCGGGTAAATCACCACTGTCAAACTCGGATCACGCCGTTTTAAGATGTTTAATATATCCTGCAATGCTGCCCCGCTTGACGAGGTGATAATGCCCACCGTTTTCACAAATGCCGGTAATACTTTTTTGCGTTCTTGAGCAAATAAGCCTTCCGCCGCAAGCTTCATCTTTAGCTGTTCAAATTGCTGCTGTAATAAACCATCGCCCGCCGGCTGCATTGACTCAATAATAATTTGATAATCGCCCCTCGGCTCGTAGAGGCTGACACTCGCCCGCACCAAGACTTGCATTCCGTTTTGCGGGCGAAAATTGACCCGCATATTTTTCATTCGGAACATTGCGCAACGCACCTGCGCCGCTTCATCTTTTAAGGTTAAATACCAATGACCCGATACCGGCTGGCTAAAGTTGGAAATTTCCCCCATCAGCCACACACTGCCAAATTCCATTTCAAGCAGATGCTTGACCGAGTAATTGAGTTGCGTAACGGTAAAAATTGTATTCGACATATTCTCACTGTGGTTAAATTTGTAGCCTGTGCAGTTTATCCCAGATTATAGTGCGGATCTAGCCACCGCTGCGATCTTTGTCCATTGTATATTTTGGCGATGATCCGACCGCTTGCACAACGCACGGCATTAGCCGTCCTGCGTAAAAAATGGTACACTGGCGACACTTTTCGAAAAGAAGGATACAGAAATGGAATACCAGTTTACCCACACAATGCACGGGGTCGTGGCAAAATGTTCAATGGATCACGAAGCCTTTGCCCGTTGGCTGAATACGGAAATCGCGCATCAACCGCAAGATTTGGCGAATATTTTCAACGAAATTGAGCAATGCCGCACCGCCAATTCGCCCTATTATGAAGCGATTTTTGAAGGGCGGGAGTATAGTTTATATTTGAGTGCCGAAGAAGTGATGGCAAAAGCCAACAATATTGATATTGCCTTTGACGATTTAGCGGAAATGGAAGAAGGGTTTCATTTCTATAATGAAGAAAGTATCGCTTTTTGCGGGCTGGAAGATTTTGAAGCCTTTCTACAAGCCTATCAACGCTTTTTAACAACCTACCACTAAAAAAGGGCGAAAAATCGCCCTTTCGTTTCGGTTATTTTAAGACATTGATAAAGGCGGAAATCACCCCTAAGTTGATGAAATCCACAAAAAATGCCCCGACAAGAGGTACGATCAGGAACGCTTTATGCGAAGGCCCGAAAGTTTCGGTAACCGATTGCATGTTTGCCACCGCAGTCGGCGTTGCTCCTAATCCGAAGCCGCAATGCCCCGCTGATAAAATCGCTGCGTCGTAATTTTTCCCCATTACCCGATAGGTAATAAAATAGGCATACACAATCATTACCAGCATTTGCGCCAACAAAATAATCAGCATTGAGCCAGCAAGCCCCGCTAATTGCCATAATTTAATGCTCATCAGCGCAATCGCTAAGAATAAACTCAATGATGCGTTGCCGAATACGTCAATCGCCCGATCGAACATATCGAATCTAAATACGAGGGTCAGAATATTACGCAACAACACGCCACAGCCCAATGCCCAAACGAATTGCGGTAAACCGAGATCCGGAAACAGTTTCGACATTACGGACGAAAAGGCCAAACACGCGGCAAATAGTGCCATTGTCTCAATCGCTGATGTGGCGGTGATTAAACGTACATTATCCGCATCTTCAAAGGTATCGCCCGCATATTTGTCCGATGAATCCACTTTGGCAGATTGTTTTGACGGGCTGATTTTCATTCCGTTCACCAAACGGCGAGCCACCGGCCCACCGATTAAGCCGCCGGCGACCAACCCGAAGGTTGCCGATGCCATTGCCATTTCTACCGCACCGGTAATATTGTATTTTTCTGCAAAAATCTTACCCCAAGTTGCCCCTGTGCCGTGCCCGCCGGTTAGGGTGATTGAGCCGGTTAATAACCCCATTAACGGATCTAACCCCAACATTGAAGCCAAAGCGACCCCGACGCTGTTTTGAATGATAATGAAAACGCTCACCACCACTAAAAAAATCACAAGCGGCATACCGCCTTGTTTTAAACGTGAGAAATCCGCTGCTAAACCAATCGAGGAGAAAAAGACCAACATAAACGCCGTTTGCAATGATGATTCAAACTCAAAGGTAATGCCTGCAAATTGGTACAAACAGAAGATAATGCCTGCTGCAAACAGACCGCCTGCAACGGCTTCGGGAATGTTAAAATCTTGTAGAAATTTGATGTTATTCACAAAAACACGACCAATCAATAACACGAGGGTCGCCGCAATTAATGTATGATAGCCATTCAGTACAACCGGCTCCACAATGCCTCCTATATAAACACGATAAATAAGAAACCGACAATGCTACCCAAATCCGCTGATTTTGTCAAAATCAGGGCATTTTCCTCACGTCTTTTACGGACTTTATCTGACAATTTTGAAATAGATCGCATTTTTTATCTATCGGCTTTGCTAGAATATCGTCAGTAATATTTGATTAGATGAGGCGCTTATGAGCGAAATTGCATTAACGGTCAGCCTGCTGGCGCTTGTTGCCGTGGTGGGACTGTGGCTTGGGCATATTAAAATCCGAGGGGTCAGCCTCGGGATCGGCGGCGTGCTGTTCGGCGGGATCATCGTCTCCCATTTTATGACCCAGTTGGGTATCTCCCTTGATGCCCACACGCTACATTTTATCCAAGAGTTCGGCTTAATTTTATTCGTTTATACCATCGGCATTCAGGTCGGCCCTGGTTTTTTCTCCTCGCTCCGCCACTCCGGCTTAAAACTGAACGCCTTTGCGCTGATGATTGTCGGCACAAGCGGTCTATTGGTCGTTATTTTACACAAAGTGTGGGATATTCCGTTACCGGTGATTTTAGGCATTTTCTCCGGTGCGGTAACTAATACGCCTTCACTCGGCGCAGGGCAGCAAGTACTGGCTGAATTGGGCGGCGAAGCCAGCACGGATGTAATGGGTATGGGCTACGCCATTGCCTACCCGTTCGGCATTATCGGCATTTTATTGACGATGTGGTTGGTACGTATTGTGCTGAAAATCAATGTCGATCAGGAAGCCGAGAACTTTGAGCGTAGCTCAAATACGAAAAAAGAGGGGCTAAGTACCCTCAATGTCAGAGTAACCAACCCAAATTTAAACGGCTTAATGCTCAAGGAACTGCCCGACTTTGAGCAGCACGAAGTCGTCTATTCCCGCCTCAAACGAGGAGAAGAATTGTATGTGCCGAAAGTCGATACTACTATTCAAATCGGCGATGTACTGCACCTTGTCGGCGAAAAAAATGCTCTGCACAAAATGCAGCTTATCATCGGCGAAATCGCCAATATTTCCCTTTCAACGAAAGGCACATTGTTTCGCAGCGAACGGGCGGTGGTAACGAACGAAAAAGTGTTCGGTAAAAAAATCCGCCAACTGATGCTAAAAGGTAAATATGATGTGGTGATCTCCCGCCTTAACCGTGCCGGTGTCGAATTAGTGCCGACCGGCGAGATGACATTACAATTTGGGGACGTACTGAATTTAGTCGGACGGGAAGAAGATATTGAATCGGTAATGGCGATTATCGGCAATGCCCAACAGAAATTACAGCAAGTTCAAATGTTGCCGATTTTTATCGGTATCGGCTTAGGCGTGCTGCTCGGCTCTATCCCGATTTACCTGCCCGGTTTCCCCGTTGCTCTCAAACTCGGTTTAGCCGGCGGGCCATTGGTGGTTGCACTCATTTTAGCCCGCATCGGCAGCTTCCGTAAGCTCTACTGGTTTATGCCGCCGAGTGCTAACTTAGCGCTGCGGGAAATCGGTATCGTCCTCTTTTTGGCGGTAGTCGGCTGGAAAGCCGGCGGGAATTTCCTCAATACCCTGCTCAGTAATGACGGCTTAGCGTGGATTGCTTACGGCGCAACCATTACTTTTATTCCGTTGATTATCACCGGCATTGTCGCCCGCCTCTACGGCAAAATGAACTATCTCTCGATCTGCGGATTACTCGCCGGCTCAATGACCGATCCACCGGCACTCGCCTTTGCCAATGCGATCAAAGAAGGCAACGGCGCAGCAGCTCTCTCCTACGCAACCGTCTACCCGCTCGTTATGTTCTGCCGCATTATCCTACCGCAACTGCTGGCAATTTTACTCTGGACAACGGGCTAGTCTAAACGCAAGCGGTTGGTTCGGTAATATTCTTTGCAAAAATAAAGGGAAGCACCGCTTCCCTTTTGCCGACTGTGGCTAAACAAAATAGACTTATTCTACGACTATTACAGCAATCTTGATTATCTTCATTCCGGCTTTACAGCCTTTCATTGATTTTAACTAACACTTATCCATTCTTATAGGCTAAATCCAAATTAGATTGACCTCTAAGTTCTTTGCCACTTTTTCTATACTATTTTAAGGCAGAAAAACTTTTAAAAGAGCTATATATAATTTTAATATGTATTTTGCCTCGCAGACTTAAAATCCACAATATAAACGCAATCTTTACCAATAATAAATTTCACTTGATATTTACCGTTCAAAATAGAAATTTCTTTTTTCTTTCTGATACGATATACATCAGCAGTATAAGCGAGTTTATCTACCTCGCTCTTAATTGCATCATAAAATTGTTCGGCAATAACGACATTTTTTGATTGTTTTAAGATATAACTCGCTTGATCTAATAACTTAATTTCAGCTAAGCCATACCAAATAATCTCATAATCAAATTTCATTATTTCTCGTCTAAACCCAATGTTTTACGTAAATTTTCCATTACTTGATCATGAGACTTAGCTTCAACCAAACCATTTTCTAGCTTATAAAGCAAAGCTAATTCATCATCTGTATAGAAACTCGGTTGTTTCTTTTCAAGACCTAAATCATGAGATAACGTTGCTTCCATATCTTTCCTCTTAATGCTCATTTTGAACTATTTGTCAACCAACTATACAAACCAAGAATATAAAAGTCAATTAACCTTATCTAACTTACTTTTCCTACTACTCTAAAGAAAAATTAAATTGAGTCAATAGTGAAATCACTATGTGTGCATTACTATTCCTCACAAAATGTGAGATTGATCTACAGCTACGTAGTACTAAATTTGTATGCAATAAAAATCGGGACGCTACACAAGCGTCCCGATATCATATCGCTGTTTTGACGGTTTAAGACTTTGCAAAAAAATGCTTCAATCCAACCGCTTGCATTTATTTAAACACTGCCCAAACCGGTGCGTGATCGGATGGTTTTTCCATTGCCCGTATCTCTAAGTCAATCCCCGTTTCGATACAACGATCGGCTAACGGTTTTGATGCCAACACCAAGTCAATCCGCAATCCACGATTATCGTCAAAGCCTTTCGAGCGGTAATCAAACCACGAGAATTTATCATCAGCGTTTGGATTGAGCTGACGGAACGTATCGACCAAGCCGTAACCGTGCAAACGAGCCAGCCACTCCCGCTCTTCCGGCAGGAAAGAGCATTTGCCGTCCCGCAACCAACGTTTGCGGTTCGGCTCGCCAATGCCGATATCCAGATCAGTCGGGCTGATATTCATATCTCCCATAATTACAATAGGATTTTGCGGGTTAAGCTCGCTCTCCAAATAGTGCTGTAAATCCGCATAAAATTTCTGTTTTGCCGGAAATTTGGTTTCGTGGCTGCGGTTTTCGCCCTGCGGAAAATAGCCGTTCAGCACTGTGAGTACGCCAAAAGGCGTCTCAAGATCCGCCATAATCATTCGTTTCTGTGCATCTGTTTCATCAGTCGGAAAGCCTTTTCGCACGGCTAACGGTTTGGCTTTGGTCAGCAATGCCACGCCATAATGCCCTTTCTGACCGTGGTGAAAAACGTGGTAGCCTAAGTGATTTACCAAATCATAGGGAAAGTCTTCATCGGCAACTTTGATTTCCTGTAATCCCAATACGTCCGGTTGGTGTTTTTCAATCAGGGCTTCCAATTGATGCGGTCTTGCTCTCAAGCCATTGATATTAAAAGAGATAAATTTCATTTTTGTCCTTGTTGATACGCAAAACAGACCGCGACAGGCGGTCTGTTATCAGCATTTTTTTGCAAAATTATAATACCATTGCGGCAATCCAGCCGAATACAAGCAACGGAATGTTATAGTGAATAAAGGTCGGCACGACAGAATCCCAAATGTGATCGTGTTTGCCGTCCGCATTTAAACCGGAAGTCGGGCCTAAGGTGGAATCCGAAGCCGGTGAACCCGCATCACCTAACGCTGCGGCAACCCCCACGATAGCCACCGTTGCCAGCGGCGAAAAGCCAAAGGAAATACACAGCGGCACATAAATTGAGGTGATAATCGGCACAGTCGAGAACGATGAACCGATCCCCATTGTAATAAATAGCCCGACAACTAACATCAAGAGCGCAGCGATGCCTTTATTACCAGCACCGATCACACCGTTTACCCCTTCTACTAGAGCCGGTACACCGCCCGTTGCATTCACGACATTGGCAAAGCCAGAGGCTGCAATCATCACAAAGCCGATCATCGCCATTAAACGTAAGCCGTCTTGGAAAATATCATTGCTTTGCTTCAGTTTAAAAATCCCGCCTAATGCAAAAATCACTAAACCGGCTAAACCGCCAACTACGGTAGAATTGGTGCTAAGTTGCACAAAACAGGTTACCACAATCGCGGCAATGCTAACGCCGATGTGGAACGGTTTGACCTGTGCGACACGCTGCTCAATATCATCGGCTTGCGCTTCCGCTACTTCTGCATAAACACGAGGCTTACGGTAAGAGACAAATAGTGCAAATAATAGTCCCAAAATCATACCTAATACCGGAATTAACATCGCCTGCGTAACCTGTGCGGTATTGGTGATGAGGTTAAATTTTTCGCCAGCGGTGTTGATATTTTTCACTAAAATACTTTCGATAAAAATTTGCCCAAAGCCCGCCGGAATCAGCATATAGGTGGCAGTTAAACCGAAAGTTAAGGCACAGGCTACGGCACGGCGGTCGATTTTCAACTGATTCATCACGCTTAATAGCGGCGGGACGACAATCGGAATGAAAGCAATATGCACCGGAATGACGTTTTGAGATGACATTGAAAACAGTACAAGGGTAAATAAGACTAGATATTTAAACCAAAATACCGAGCGACCAGACGGACGTTGCCCAAAGGCACGGATCACTTTGTAGGCAAGTAAATCGGTTACGCCCGATTTGGATAAGGCAACCGCAAACGCCCCTAATACAGCATAGTTCATCGCCGTTTCCGCCCCACCACCTAAACCGCCGGTGAAGTTTTTAATCGTCAGATTCAGTGCTTCGCTGAGGCCTGCTTCATTGACACCGTAGTGCCCCAAAATACCGCAGGTTAAGGCGGCAATAATCAACGCAAGTACCACGTTAATTCGCAACAAACTCAGTGCGAGTAACACGATAATTGAGATGACAACCTCATTAGTAAATAACATTGTGTTTGACCTCTCTTTGAATAATAAAATTAAATCGGTTTAACGCTAATGACGCCATTTTCCGTATAATCTAGCATATCCTCGTCCTCTTGCACAATCGGCATAGACGGAATGTCGGCTTTATCAAAGGCAATATCGCCCTCAATGCCGTCTAAGTGCTGCCCGTGGCGGATCGCTTTAAAATCAAATAACGCCGGATCGCATAAATGGGACGGTGTCACATTTTGCAGCGCACTGAACATTGTTTCAATTCTCCCCGGATATTGACGATCCCAAGTTTGCAGCATTTCTTTTACGACTTGGCGCTGTAAATTAGGCTGCGAGCCGCACAAGTTACACGGAATGATCGGGAATTGTTTTGCTTCGGCGTATTTCTCAATATCTTTTTCTTTACAATAGGCTAACGGGCGAATCACGATTTGCTTGCCGTCATCACTAATCAACTTCGGCGGCATACTTTTTAATTTGCCGCCGTAGAACATATTCAAAAAGAGGGTCTCCAACATATCGTCTCGGTGATGCCCTAATGCAATTTTCGTTGCGCCCAACTCGGTTGCCGTGCGGTAAAGAATACCACGGCGAAGACGTGAGCATAGCGAACAGGTGGTTTTACCTTCGGGGATTTTCTCTTTCACAATACCGTAGGTATTTTCTTCGACAATTTTATACTCCACCCCGATTTGCGTGAGATACTCCGGCAAGATATGTTCGGGAAAGCCCGGCTGTTTTTGGTCGAGGTTCACCGCCACCAATTCAAAATTAATCGGCGCATTGATTTTAAGGTTCAACAAAATATCCAACAACGTATAGCTGTCTTTGCCGCCCGATAAACAAACCATTACCCGATCGCCGTCTTCAATCATATTAAAATCGGCAATCGCATTGCCGACATTACGGCGTAAGCGTTTTTGCAACTTATTCAGGTTATAAACGTTTTTTTTCTCTTTTTGCGTGTTTTGAAAGGAATCTTGGGTCATAATGCTCAAAATGCGTGTCGTTATATTTAAACTTTAATAAAATGGCACATAGTAAACACTTCCCTATTTTTTTCAAGTTTTTAGGATAAAAATGGCAACCAAACGAATTATTCTCGGCATTAGCGGCGCAAGCGGTTTTCAGTATGGCTACAAAGCGTTGCAACTACTCAATCAATTAGAGGATATTGAAACGCATCTTGTGCTCTCAAAAGGGGCTGAATTAACCCGACAATACGAAACATCTATCAGCGAGCAACAAGTCTTGGCTCTTACTGATGTTATCCACCCTATCCATAATTTAGGTGCAAGTATTGCGAGCGGCTCGTTTAAAACCTTAGGAATGCTAGTTGCACCCTGCTCAATGCGCACCCTCGCTGGCATTGCACACGGCTTTAGCGACAATCTATTGAGCCGTGCTGCCGATGTCGTCCTCAAAGAACGCCGAAAGCTCGTACTAATGGTGAGAGAAACCCCACTTAACCTCGCCCATATTGATAATATGCGGAAAGTAACGGAAATGGGCGGCATTATCTTCCCGCCCGTACCGGCACTTTATCACCAACCACAAACCGCCGATGAAATCATTACCCACTCTGCCGCCAGAGCATTAGATCTGTTTGATTTGAACATTGAAATGCCACGTTGGACAGGAAAATAACTACAAAAAGTAACTACAAGCGGTCAGTTCCACACCATTTTTTACAATTAAACAAATGGAGAGAGATTAAGGATAGATCTCGTTCTAAAAGGTGAGTAAATTTTAAATTAAGAAAAAACATTTATAGAAATTTAATGTTTTTATTTAATTTGCTCTATTTATTAGCTCACCTTAAATCTCTTGTAACGAATAAAGCAAAGTTGTTATTAGACATTTTAATCTCCTTAGTTTAAATATTTTTCTATTAGCTCAATCCCATCTGAAATATGACTATTATTACAGCGATAGCTGTCAGCTAATCCAGATAATGGGGATATCATATAACCTGCAATATCATTATATTGCACGATAACTTTTTCAAGTTTATGGTCGTAAAGAATAAAGGTATTATGTCCAAAAATAGTTTCTGGATACACATATGTATATATGTTTACGTTAGGATATCTACTGTTCACACTGGATAAACTATGCTCATTACCATTGAAGTACATTACAGGTTTATATAACCCTTGATTTTTGATAAAAAAAGGTTCTTGTTCAGGCTCTCCTTCAATAGTAGGATAGTATATCCATTCTGTATCTTTTAAGGATTCCTTAACACCTGATAGTTTTCGCCATTCTTCAGGGGTAAGAAAGATTTCGACTTCTTTACCTTCCCACATTTTACAGCGGATAGGGGTAACTATACGGGCGGCCAAATAATCCCCAAAAGGGTATATACATATTAATGTAAGTAGTAAAATAATGTTCCTTGGATTTATATATTTTTTCATACTTTTTATACTGACCATCTTATTTCCTCTGTGTATTTTACGATTCTTGTTGAAGAATAGCACCTGTTTAGTACAAAAATAGATAAATATTCAAAATTTGTGAGGTGCTTCACATTTTTTAAACAAAATAGGAAGCAGGAATGTTGAGTGATGAATAGCGGTGAGAAAACGGCTTAAACGGCTAAGAGAGGATATTTGAAAAATAAGAAATATGAGTATTTTTTCTTTTATAGCTAAGCATCAAGTGTAAGCTTATCGTACTCTTGGTTCATTCTAATAATGGTCATATTTACTCCTTAACTAATAGGTCAAACGTATAAAGTCCAATTATATTTTTGCATTCATCTAAAGGGTATATTCGAGTGATGTTATGTCCTTGCGTAATTTTATCCCAAAACCGATAACTAGGACCATTATATATACCACCTAAATATTTCATTTTCATAAATAATTTATGATCTTTAATCACAAAATCTTCTTGATTGTAGAGCTGCAATTCGGAGCCGAACTCATAGACAACAGATTTGTACTTAAACTCATTGATTGAAAATGTCTGTAGCCGCTTGCCTTTGATACTTTTTATAAATAGGGTAGTGTCAAATTCCATTATTTGTGCGGGATCTCCGTCGGCATCTATGATAAAGGAAGGCTTGCTGTGATTGAGATAATCAGTGGCTTTATCAGCGAATTCTTCAATGGTTGTTTTCGGTATTATCCAGATTTCACATCGCTCGTCATAGTTACAGGAATCGTATCGTTTTTTGCTATCATCCCGATCCTCTTTCATAGCATCAATAAAGCTGTATATGGTGTTTTCTACGCCTGCCTTAGCACATTGTTCGGCTTTGTCTTTTTTGTATAGTGCATAAGCGATGAGGATACCTATGCTTAAAATGAAGATGAGGTAGAATCGGTTTAACTTTTTCATTCGGGCTTTCCTTTTATCATCATTGGCAGTGATGTTTTTTCAGCACAATAGGTGTTTATTTGCGCAGAATAACATCTGTTTAGTATAAAAAATAGATAAATGTTCAAAATTTGTGAGGTGATTTATATCTCTCTAGGCTGCGAGTTTTATACACATAATAAAGATAAAAGAATGGATACAAGATCGTTTTAGAAAACACATAGATAAATATCACCAATAAAACCGAAATAACAAATACAATCTTTCAAAGTAAATACAAATGCCCGATATCAACATCGGGCATTTTGTAAAAATCTACTAGGATATTACCGCTTGTATTAACTAAAGCAACGACGGCGCTGCATCAAGTAAGATACGGGTATACTCTTTCTCCGGATGATCGAAAACATCATTGGCTTTGCCTTGTTCGACAATCAAGCCGCCGTTCATTACCACTATGCGATCGGATACTTGGCGCACCGTTTGCAAATCGTGGGAGATGAATACCATCGCCAAATTCAGTTCCTTTTTCAGATCCGCTAACAAATTCAATACCTGTGCCCGTACGGAAACATCGAGTGCGGAGGTTGGTTCATCAGCGACAATCAGTTTCGGATTAAGCGCTAAGGCACGGGCAATAGCCACCCGCTGTTTTTGCCCGCCGGATAAGCGGGTTGGTTCAACCAGTGCCGCCGAACGGGGCAAGCCTACCCGTGAAAGTAAATCATATACCCGTTTTTCCCGCTCGTGCGGTTGTAGAATATTATGAATATCCATCGGATCTTTGAGAATATCCAACACCCGCATTCTCGGGTTAAGCGCGGTTGCCGGATCTTGGAAGATGACAGACACTTGCCGCCCAAACTGTTTACGCGCTTCTGTACTGCCATACTTCATTTGTAAGCCGTTAAATTTGACCGAGCCTTGTGTCGGTTTTTGTAATCCGATAATCACACTGGCGAGGGTAGATTTTCCGCAGCCTGATTGTCCGACAATCCCAACCGTTTCACCAGCGTTAATTGTCAAACTCACACCGCCAACCGCCGTGAATTTTTTCGGGTTAAATAGTGAACCGTCCCGGGAAGGAAATTGCACGACGATGTTATCTAATTCAATGATCGGTTGTGCTTTTAATGGTTTCATACTCATTATTTATCCCTCCAAATGAGAAGCCCAAAGGTGCTTAGGATGATCGCCCGTCGGCACAAGTTTTAAACGTTGATTCGGATTTGCATCCGGTCTGAGCGAGCGGCTGGCAAAACGGTCGCCTTTTGCAAAATCAAACGGCGACGGTACACTGCCCGGAATTTGATATAAACGTTCCGCCCGACATTCCGTAGAAAGTACCGACCCTAATAAGCCACGGGTATATTCGTGGGTTGGGTTTTCTAGCAACGGTGTCGTCGGCGCAGCTTCTACCACCTGCCCAGCGTACATTACGGTAATATGGTGTGCAATTTGAGCAACCAAAGCTAAATCGTGGCTCACAAACACCATCGCAAACCCTAGTTTTTCCCGCAGTTCATTCAACAACTTAATCACTTCCGCTTGTACCGTTACATCAAGGGCAGTTGTCGGCTCGTCCGCAATCAGTAATTTCGGCTCTCTGGCTAACGCCATTGCAATCAGCACACGCTGACGTTGCCCGCCGGATAGTTCGTGCGGATAACGGTTGAGCGTTTTTTCCGGATCGAGTTTCACCCACTGTAACAAGGTTTCTGCGCTTTGTTTACCGCCACGGCTGATCAACTGTGCCATTTGGTCTTTGATCCGCATTGACGGATTTAACGCACTGAGTGCATCTTGGTAGATCATTGAAATTTCGTGTCCACGCAGGCTGTTGAGATCCGGCGAGGTTAATAAATTATGTTGTTTACCGCTGCGATCCGTAAATAGAATTTCTCCGCTAATTTTCGCCGTACTTGGCAATAGTCCCATAATTGAGAAAGCAGAAATTGATTTACCGCAACCGGACTCACCCACCAAGCCCATTGTTTCCCCTTCATTAACGGTGAAGCTGATATTATCCACCAATGGAATATCGCCATAGCGGTTCGGGAAACGGATAGAGAGATTTTTAACTTGTAAGATCGGTTTTGCATTCGGATCTAACTGCATACGATCGGTACGACTTTTCTCTTTCTCATTTAATTTCAATAAGTAACGTTTAAGGGCAAGCCTCTCTGCCATTGCTTCTTGCACATCGGTCGAAAGCGGTTTAGATACATCTTCTTTTTTCGTGGTCGGACTGCGTTTGAGTTTTGGGTTCACCAATGCATCGGTTAAACCTTCCGCGAGAATATTCAGTGCCAGTACGGTCAATAAAATCATCATTCCGGCAAAGGTTGTTGCCCACCAGAAACCGCTTAAGACAAGATTACGCCCTTCCGCTAAAATATTCCCCCAAGACGGGTATGGCGGCTGCACGCCTGCCCCTAAAAATGATAGGGAGGCTTCCAGTACAATCGCATCGGCAACCATTACGGTCGCAAAAACCAAAACCGGTGCGGCAGTATTGCGTACCACGTGTTTAAGCAAAATATAGGTGCGGCTACCGCCGATGACCCGCTCGGCACGCACATAATCTTCTTCCCATTGCGCCACCACATTTGCACGTACCACACGGGCTAACTGCGGAGTATAAACAATCGCAATCGTGATGATGATGACCGGAGAAGAATTACCGAATGTGGCAATCAAGACGGCAGCGAGTGCAATCCCCGGAAACGCCATCAGAATATCCATCAAGCGCATAATCACTTCATTGCCGAATTTTTGTGCGGTTGCCGCCGTTGCACCGAGAATACTCCCGAAAATAATCGCACAGCCTACTGCTCCTAAACCGATAAAGAGGGAGGTTCTCGCCCCATACACAATACGGGAGAAAACATCACGCCCGAGGCGATCCGTGCCAAACAGATAATCTGCACTTGGTGATTGTACCGGTCTGATCGTTTGAAGCGGATCGTAAGTGGCGACCCAAGGGGCAAACACCGCAATAAGTGCAACGAAAACAATAAAGCCGAGGGCGATTTTTGAACTGGTTGGTAACGCTCTAAATCTTGCACCGCCCGACGCAAGTCGTTGAGCTAATCCTTGGCGAAACATTATAGACTCCGAATTTTTGGGTTAATCAGCAGGTAAAGAATATCCACAATAATATTCACTACCACGAAAGTAAACGCAATCGTCAAGACAACGCCCTGAACTAAATGCAAATCGTGATTAACAATACCGTTAAAAATCAATTTACCCATTCCCGGCAAATCGAAAATCTGTTCGATAACCACTGCGCCGCCAAGCAAATAACCGACACGCAAACCCAGTACGGTAACCGGCGTGATTAGCGCATTGCGTAAAACATTATGACGGATCACCGTAGCATAGGGTACGCCGTTACCGATCGCCGTACGGACATAATCTTTATCCATCTCTTCCACCATTGAAGTACGTACCACACGGATAAGCGAGGCACAAACCGGAATGGCTAATGCTAAAGACGGCAGTGCCATTGACGCAATATATCCGCCGACACTTTCGCTGAGGGGGACAAATCCGCCTGACGGTAACCAATCTAATTCAAGGGAGAACCATTGGATCAATAAAATCCCTAACCAAAATGACGGTGTCGCGACTGCGGCAACCGAAATAAAGCGGATAATTTGGTCAATCAAACGATCTCGGTGCAAGGCGGCTAACACGCCAAGGCTGAAAGAGATAATCGCTGCTAAAAATACGCCGATGAATGTCAGTTGTAATGTGAGCGGAAATGATTTGCCGATCATATCAATAATCGGCTGCTCCGGTGGTGTAGTCATTCCGAAGTCAAACTGCAATAAATTCACAATAAAGCGAAAATATTGGACGATAATGGGGTCATTCAGTCCGTGCTGTTCACGGTATAGTTCTTTTGCCGCTTCACTGGCACTCTCCCCTAATGCCACAGTGGCAGGGTCGCCCGGCGTGAATTGCAAAACAATAAACACTAATGCTGTTACGCCAAGCATCATAATCGGCAAAGCCATTAGGCGACGTAATAACAAACGAAGTACAATTTCCATTTTATTCTCCGATTAAACGGTGAGTGGATAGATAGCTATGAGAGGGTAAGCAAGCGGTCGGTTTTTGTAAAAAATTCACACATAAAGACCGCTTGTAAAAGGGTATTCCTTAGGTAAGGCCTCTTAATGCCGCCTACTCGCCGTAGGCGGATACAACTTAATAATTATTTGCGACCAACGCCGACAAAAGAAAGACCGGTTGTCGGTAACGGTTGGAAGCCGGATAATTGCTTATCGTTCCACGCCGTTGGTAATTTACGATGCACGATTGGATAGAGCGGTACTTCTTTCGCAATAACATTGATGGCTTTTGTCCAGAAACCTCTCGCTTCTTCGGCTGTTTTCGCTTTAACCGCTTCGTCTAAATATGTTTGGACTTCCGCATACTCCGGTGTGTCTGACCAGCCAAAACGTTTTTTCGGCCAAACATCACCACGGAACCACCAGCTAAGTAATAGATCAAGGTCATTACCGAAAACAGACGGATCACCCGGTGCAACCACCACTTCATATAAGCCTTTATCCACGTGCCCGCCGTATAGTGCGCCGGATTGTAGATGTTTCAAGCTCACTTTTACGCCCGGAATGGCATTCCAAGATTCGAGAATTAACGGCGCACACTCTTTCACCCAAGAGTGATCGGTTGAAAGCAGTTCAAATTCTAATTTTTCAACACCCGCCTCTTTGAGTAATGCCGCCGCTTTCTCTTTGCTGTATTCATATTGAGTGTCGGCTTTCACATAATCAGGGTGAGTCGCTTGCACATAGGATGTCGCTTTTTGTGCATTACCGAAGAATGCCACATCAATCAATTTCTGCGTATCAATGCCGTGATGTAAGGCTTGACGTACTTTCGGGTTATCAAACGGCGCTTTTTTACAGTTAAACATTAAGAACAGTAAGCCGAAAGATTGCACCGCTTCAACCGTGCCTTTACGTTTTAAACGATCCGCATCTAAGTACGGCACACTTTCAATCGCTTGTACACGACCGGACTCTTGGGCTGTTACACGAGCGGCATCGTCAGAGAGTAAGAACCACGTCATTTTTTCCACTTGTGCCGGATAGATACCGTTATAAGCCGAGTTGGCTTCAAATACGATACGATCGTCTTTGACGGCAGACACAAATTTATAAGGCCCCGTACCGACCGGATTGGCGTCAAATGCCGATTGTCCAGCTTCAACCAAGGCTTTCGGGACAATTTTAACAATGGTTAAACGCTCTTTAAACAACGCAAACGGATATTTCAGTTTAAATTCCACCACTTTATCATCGACCGCTTTCACCGTCTCAATAAACGGAATAAATTGAGCAAATAAAGAGGCTTTTGCCGGATCAAGCACACGTTCAAACGAGTAAACTACATCTTCGACAGTAACCGGATTACCATTATGGAATACTGCACCGTCACGCAAAGTAACACGCCAAGTGGTGTCATCAACTTGCTCCGGCTCTTTCGCCGCAAGGGCTAAATACGGCTGACGTGTTGCCGGATGTAAATCAACCAACCCTTCAAAGATATGTAAGTTAGCGGCTAATGATGATGCACCGCTTGAAGTCAGCGGGTCAAAACCGGTGGAGATAGGGTAAGCAATACCGGCTTCAATCGTTGAGCCTGCTGCCGGTGCGGCATACGCATTTGAGGAGAGCGAACCCAATGTGCCGCTAAACGCAATACCTGCTCCTACGCCGGCAACCAATTTCATAAAGCCACGGCGAGATTCGTTATGTTCAAAATGTTTAGCCATAAAAGACTCCTTTAAGGTGTTGTGTCTAAGAGGGTGATTAACTTCAGTACAACTGAATCTGAATAATCGTTAAACGCTTTTAACATTATTTGGAGTAATTCAATCAAAAATAAAGTTAAAAATGAATTAAAAACATCATAACAGTAACAAAAGCTATGTCAACATTTTGTCAAAACCAATCTTGACATTTGTGATCTAGTTCACGAAATTGCCGCTATTCCACCGGCTGGTAGCCGACATCTTCAAGAGTCGGATGATTGGCACCCGCCTTCGCCAACTGATCGCAAATCTCATTTTCATGGTGTCCGGAATGCCCTTTTACCCATTTCCAATGCAGTTGATGACGGTGAATTGCCTGATCCAACGCTATCCATAAATCCTGATTTTTAACCGGCTTATTCTGGCTGGTCTTCCAGTGATTCTTCCGCCAATTAAAAATCCATTTTTGAATACCGTTTTGCATATATTGACTGTCGCTATAAAGCAGCACTTGGCAGGGTTCTTTCAGCAGATTAAGTGCCTCGATCACGGCCCGAAGCTCCATTCGGTTATTTGTGGTTTGGAAATAGCCTTTGCTGACGGTTTGCTCTTGCCCTTTATAACGCAACAAAATACCAATGCCGCCTTTACCGGGATTTCCCAAGCAAGAGCCGTCCGTAAAAATTTCAACCTGTTTCATTGGTGAGTTACATCACAATCGTTTTATTTTGATGAACGAACACGTGATCAGCCAATACCAACTCTAATGCACGGCTTAGCACCGTTTTCTCGACATCACGCCCGGCACGCATCATTGCATCGGCAGTATAGGTATGATCAATATTGATGACATTTTGCATAATAATCGGCCCTTGATCCAGTTCATTATTGATAAAATGTGCCGTTGCGCCGATAATTTTCACGCCTCGTTCATAGGCTTGCTGATAAGGTCTTGCACCGATAAATGCCGGTAAAAAGGAATGATGAATATTGACTACACGGTTAGGGTAACGCGCGACAAATTCCGGATTTAATACCCGCATATATTTCGCCAACACAATATAATCCGGCGTATATTGATCGATTTTCTCGGCTAATTGCTGGTCGTGTTCCACACGGGTTAAGCCTTCGTGGCTCACTAAATGGAACGGCACATCAAAACGCTCCGCTAAGCTGCGTAATGTATCGTGATTACCAATCACCGCAGCAATCTCAACCTCCAGACCGCCGTAATAGGTTTTCATTAAAATATCGCCTAAACAGTGCGCTTCCTTGGTGACTAAAATGACAATCCGTTTCTGTTTTTTAGGTACTAACCGATAATTTGCCGCTTGTGGCAGCGTCAAATCCAAATCCGCCAACAAGGTTTGATCGTTAAAAATGCCCTGTAATTCCGTCCGCATAAAGAAACGTCCGGTTTCGGCATCCACAAACTCACTATTTTTCACAATATTCAGTTGATGTTTGTAACAAATATTGGTGATTTTAGCGACTAGCCCGGTCGCATCCGGACATTCCGTTAATAAAATTTTATGTTCAATCATTATTTATCCCATTAAATATGATCAATTATTTAGCACAAGAGTGAATAAACCATTCTATTCTTATTACAAATAACACATTACTTTTACAAAAAATCGGTGTTATCTCACCGCTTGTTATTTCAGCTTATTTAAATAATCACTTTTTTATTCAATAAAATGATAAAAAGAGAACCGGCTGGGGTTCTCTTTTTATGATTATTTAGAAAAACAGTGTCAATTAAATTTCAAAATCACTTAATGACTTACCGGCATCTAATGCACGTTGAATTTCACGCGGGGTGCGACCTTGCCCCGTCCAGGTTCTTTCATTGCCTTTATCATCGGTAAATTTATATTTCGCAGGACGTGGCGGGCGTGAAGTTCTCACTTTCTCCGTTGTGCCTGCTAATAATAAAGCAAGTTCCTCGGCAGAAATTCCATCGGCTTCAAGCATTTCCTGATATTTTTTTAACCCTTGAAGACGTTTTGCATTCTCAAGCTCGCGCATTTTTTCTGCTTCACGCTTTTCTTCCACCACAAAAGTAACTTTTTCTAAAATAGCTTCCATTTGTTCCAACGTGGTTTCACGAGCAACAACACGTAAACTACGAATATTAGACAGTGTTCTTAATAATTCAGACATTTTTATCTCCTATATAAATAAAACTTGTTTTATTGTCTTAATTATGAAATCTATCTTATATTAGCTTAATTTATTTTTTAGGTAAACAAAATAATAGTATTTTTTAAACAAACTCAATAACAGCTGAATAATAATTCGGCATTAGTTTAAATAATTTTTCATTTTTCCTGTTGGAAATGACACTGATTTAGTGGTAATCTAACAGTGTCCTACAAATTGTAGAGGTGCAAATCCGATAAGTATTCTTTTCGAGTGGAAAACGGTGAAGAAAGAAGAAAGGCGGATTTGCCGAAATCAATTAAGCGTCATCTTAATTGGTTGGGGTCGTTACCGAAAGGGACGACACTGTCATAGTGAAAACTATGGAGTGCTACTGTTAGGCTGGGTTTTTCATCATTATTTTAATTTCCCTTCCTTAATATTATTTTTATACTCAATAGTGTAAATTTACTCAGTAGATCTCTTTCTTTGTATTTGGCAATCATTTAACAAAACAATCTTAGAGGTTTTATGAATTTGGTCGATTATTCTCAATCCTTATGGTCGGTTGTACCGGCATTATTAGCGCTTATTTTGGCAATTCTCACCCGTAAAGTGATTATTTCGCTCAGTATCGGCATTATTGTCGGTGCATTGATGTTAGCCAACGGGCATTTTGTCGATGCCGTTGTACATCTAAAAAACAGCGTTGTTTCCTTAGTTTATACAGAAGAAGGGCTGAATGCCAACAATGTTAATATCGTCTTATTTTTGATTTTATTAGGGATTTTAACTGCACTATTAAGTATTTCCGGCAGTAATCAAGCCTTTGCCAACTGGGCGCAGCAACATATTAAAGGCAAACGTGGTGCAAAACTGATGGCTGCCGGCTTGGTCTTTTTTACCTTTATTGATGACTATTTCCACAGCCTTGCGGTTGGTGCGATTGCGCGTCCGGTTACGGATAAATTCAAGGTTTCACGGGCTAAACTTGCCTACATTTTAGATTCGACTGCCGCCCCAATGTGCGTGTTAATGCCAATCTCAAGCTGGGGAGCTTATATCATCACCTTAGTCGCCGGTTTACTCACAACTTACGGCATCACCGGTTATTCCCCATTAGGCGCTTTTATGACAATGAGTGCGATGAACTTCTACGCCATTTTTTCAATGGTAACGGTCTTCGCCGTGGCTTACTTCTCGATCAATCTCGGCTCAATGACCCGCTTTGAACAACAAGCCCTTAATGCACATAGCAATGCGGAAAACACACTCTCACAAGGTCGCGTAAGTAGCCTGATTTTGCCGATCATTACCCTGATTGTTGCTACCGTGGCTATGATGATGTACACCGGTTATCAAGCACTGGCAGCAGAGGGCAAAGCCTTTGATATTCTCGGTGCGTTTGAAAACACCACTGTCGGTATCTCATTAGTGGTTGGCGGATTAAGTGCCATAGCGGTTGCCACATTGCTTATCGTAGCAAGTCGTCAAATTAGCATTGAAGACTATTTCAAATCTTACCTCATCGGCACAAAAGCAATGTCCGGTGCAATCCTCATCTTATGTTTTGCTTGGACGATCAACGGTATCGTGGGCAATATGCAAACCGGCAAATATCTCTCAACGCTCGTTGCGGGCAATATCAATACCGCATTCCTGCCTGCGATTTTATTTGTACTCGGCACAGTGATGGCATTCTCCACCGGCACAAGTTGGGGCACATTCGGCATTATGTTACCGATTGCCGCCGCAATGGCAGCCAACGCAGAACCAAGCCTTCTACTGCCGTGTTTATCTGCGGTAATGGCGGGAGCGGTCTGTGGCGACCACTGCTCACCGATTTCGGACACCACAATTTTGTCCTCAACCGGCGCACAATGTAACCATATGGATCACGTTACTTCCCAGCTACCTTACGCAATGACCGTTGCTCTAGCCTCGCTGATCGGCTATTTAGTGCTAGGCTTCAGCCAATCCGCCCTACTTGCTTTTGGAGTAACTGGTGTGATCTTATTTGTACTGCTCTCTTTATTTAAAGCGAAAAAAACCGCCTAATACAAGCGGTTGGTTTCAGTGAATAAATTCGGTTTATGTAGGGGGGTGCCAATTTAAGCCTAATTTTACAAAGAGCTACGCTGGCGTTCGTTTATTAATAACAATATTGATTTGATTTTATAATGAACGCCAACTTAGTATCCCGTCCCGACTTAAATTCAAACAGTCTCTCCGTGCCGTTAGTATATAATTCTATAAGTAACACTCCTCACTTAAATTTATTCATTTTTAGTCTGATAAAATTTCACCAAAATCTCTTTTAAACAGGCAAATACATAGGCAACACGAGTAGGCGTTATCCCTTGATAAGGACGATACAGATACAGTTTCCACATTGGTACGTTCAGTGTTGGAAAGAGTTCAATCAGTTGCCCCTGTATCAAATCTGCTTCGCATACCCATTCCAATAGCTGTGCAACCGTTCTACCGGTGCGAGCGGCGATCAATTCGCTCTCCATATTATTGGCAATAAATGCAGGATGAATCACCCCTATTTGCTGCTGTTGATCGATATACCAATTCCATACTCTTCCCGTTTTTGGGTTAAATAAGCCACTTAACGGATACCTTTGTTGTAACTCTTGCAAATTTTTCGGTTTACCTAACCGCTTGATCAGAAGTGGAGAAGCAACAATTTTCTCCCGCACATTACAAATATGATGTGCCACCCAATCAGCCTCCGGCTCAAGACAAAGGCGTAGCCCAATATCAATTTGATGACAGACACTATGAAGCTTATCCAAATCGACTTGCCAATCAATTACTACATCCGGGTAAGGTGCCAGTTTTTCCAATAATGCCGTTAAAATCGCTGCCTGCCGGGGTAACGGTGGCAAAGTAATCCTCACCACTCCGCTCATTTCATTTTCGTTCAGTTTAGTTGCAAACAGTGCTTCGCTTTCGGCGAGTAAGCGTTCGGCTTTCAGTAAAAATTGGCTACCAAACTCCGTCAACACAATATTGCGGGTATTACGCTTAAATAGTTGTTCCCCCAATTGTTTTTCCAATTGGGCAATTGTGCGACTCACCACTTGTGGTGATACCGCTAATCGATGGGCAGTTTCCCGAAAATTCAAAGTTTCACAAGCAACACAAAAATAGCGTAAAGCACTCAATTTATCCATATTATTCCTTTTTTAGAGATAGTTTATGCCATATTTATCTATTTTATTATGATAGACATCTACTATAATCGCAAACCTATTTCTCATATGTCATTTTATTACTTGGAGATTTTTTCTATGACAGCACTGAACACACAACCTGTACCGGATTTCGCAGAACATAACGCTTTCTTCCCCTCTGATTATTCTCTTAGCCAATATACCTCACCACATACCAACTTTGATGGGGTCAAATTCAAACAGAGCTATACAGGCGGTAAATATAAAGTATTGATGATTGCCACAGACGAACGCTATTTACAAATGCAAAATGGCAAATGGTTTTCCACCGGCAACCACCCTGTCGAAACATTGCTTCCTACGTTACACATTCACCAAGCTGGCTTTGAAATTGAAGTAGCAACTTTATCGGGCAATCACGCTAAATTCGAAATGTGGGCGATGCCGAAAGAGGATCAAGCAGTAGCAACTATTTACAATACCTATCTGCCTAAATTAAGCAAACCTCACAAATTGGCAGATATTCTTGATGAAGTTACTCAAGAAAACTCTCCCTATCTCGCGGTTTTCATTCCGGGCGGACACGGTGCGTTCAACAAAATACCGGAAAGCCGTGAGGTTCAACAAATACTGGATTGGGCATTGAAAAACGACAAATTTATTATCACTCTATGCCACGGCCCTGCAGCATTGGTTGCAGCAGCCATTGATCGCATTGATGAGGATTTTCCGTTCAAAGATTACGCCTTATGCGTCTTTCCCGATGCATTAGACGAGGGAGCAAATATTGACATCGGCTATATGCCGGGCAAATTACCGTGGTTACTTGCCGCTCGCCTTGAACAGTTAGGTATGAAAGTATTAAACAAAGACATCACTGGGCAAGTTCACCAAGACCGTAAATTACTGACTGGCGATAGCCCGTTAGCAGCCAACGCACTCGGCATTTTAGCAGCCGCAGAATTATTGAAAGCCGTTGGCATAGAATAATACGAATACAAGCGGTTGATTTTAATCCATATTTTGCATAATTATTTTCTGTTATGCTAAATTGAACTTTGTTCTCCGCAATAGAATGCGACGCCGGTGTCCGTCCCTTTATAGCATTTTAATAAAATGTAGATTTTAACGGACACCTGCGTGTAATCCCCATAATACACTCCTAATAGCCATTGATACTTTTTCCCCATAATACCGAAATTTTGCGCTATTATATTATCAAGGTATAAATATCTATGTGATAAATTGTAAGACGGCTACACCAACCTCCTTTACTATACCCACTTGCCGACATATTTAAACTACCAAATATAATACGGAACAGATATGCTCTCTTTAATTGATGCCTATATTGCATTAGTCAACAAACTGCCTAAAGGAAATCGGCAAATGGAAAGCTTTAAACGTTCATTATTGATGTATAAAGCCGACTATCTTTTGCATAAATCGGATATCCCCAAGCACAAAATAAAATCCGATATTTTACAGGGCATATACGAATTTCCCTCACTAATGTCCGAGTTATTTTCACCGCAACACTTAAATGATGCCTACCACGCCTATATTGAATTGATGTGTGATGAATATCACTTTATTATTGCCGAGCCGTTTTTCCAACTAAAAATAGCCCGTTTAGCAAATAAAAAAAGGCTACACAATATTAACCAAATCATTTTATTCCACATTCACCAACATTCAAGTCGGAATTAGTCGATCATTTTATTGGCAATACATTTTACGAATAAAAAATCATACACTAATGTAGTCGCAATGCCGATTACCCACCACACTATCCAACTACTCATATTTTGTAATATCGCAATATAGAGCGGATTGCCAATGGCATAATCCATTAACGGCTGGCGAATTAACCGCCCATTATGGCTAATTCAATCACTGCCATTATCGTGCCTCTTACTAGCACACTTCGCCCTGCTAAAGTCTGCCTCAATAACAGATATAAGAATGTCATTCCTATGCCGGTTTCAATACTGGTCAAAGCGGCTAAATATTTCACCTCCCAAGACGGTACGGTTTGAATATCGCTTAGCTGACCTTGAAGATAGGGATCAAGCCACTCCACCATCGCAACGTGCAATATAAATCCACACATAGAGATAAAGATTGCGGTTAATATAAAAACGATGATTTTCATTCTCTCCCCCATATTACACAAGCGGTCGGTTTTAATCGCTATTTTGCAAAAAATCGCGCCAAACCGACCGCTTGTACAAGGCTATTTTAACGGTGTCGCTGTGCGTTTGAGGACGGCAAGCAACTCACGGATATTTTGCACGCCCTGTGTCGCCAGCCATTGTTGTGCGGCACTCACACCCTGCATTTTGTAACAGATTGCGCCGTCTGCCCAAGTCGCCCGCCCGCATAATACGCCGTTAAATCGGCTGCCGGCGGCGTGGGCAAATTCTAGCGTTTGTTGGAACAATTCTGCCGATACACCGGCGCTTAAGAAAATGAAAGGGAGCGTGGTGGCTTCACTTTGTGCTTTAAAATAGGCTTGCGCTTCGCTTTGGCTGTATAATACATCGTCACCAAACCCTTCGACATATTGCATTACCACCGGTACTTCTACTTTCAATACATCAACGCCAAAACGTTTATCGGCAAAAAATGTCATAGCCTCAATCACTTTGCTGGGCTTGCTTTGGGCCAGTTGGCGTTTATCTTCCACCTCACCGTCATAGGTCAAAATTTCAAGGAAAAGTGGTATCTGCTCGGCATTGCACTCACTGGCAACCCGTTCTACAAAAGCGGCTTTGCGATCATTCACGGCTTTCGGTGCATCAATATCAAAATAAATCAATAATTTAACCGCCTCAGCCCCCTGCTCTTTCAGACGGTAAACGGACACATCGTCAATCAAATCCGGATAACGCCCCGCCACGCTTTTATCATAGCCGGTTTTTTCGTACGCCATTATTAAGCCGCACTGCTGCGCACGTTGTGCTGCCGCCTGCCAGCCAAATTCCGGATCAAGCAAAATGGACGAGGCATAGGGGGTTAATGAGTGTGAGATAAGGCTTTTAAATTCGCTGATCTCGGCAGCGGAAATCGTCTCGCCCATCATTCGCTTTAACGCACCTCGCTGATCAATCGCTAATGCCGCAATAATGCCTTCAGGGGTACAGAGCCGTTTGAGATAATCTTGTTTAGTCATTTTATGCATCCTATTCATCTTCGTCCGTTTGAATTTGTTTGAGTTGTGCCGCCACATCGTAAATTTGCGAGCGTGCATTTTCGAGTAGATCCGCAGTGCCTTCGCTTACCACACTGATCACCATTGGCAAATTCATTCCGCTAAATAATGAGATACGATCGAGATAACGCATTGCCACATTGCAAGGCGTACCGCCGATAATGTCGCACAGTACCACTGTTTCACCGTCTGTACGCGCAAGTGCCTGCTCAAATTTTTGCCGGAAATCCTCCGTGCCTTCGTGGGGATAAAGGCACACTGTTTGCACCTTGTCGATTTTGCCTAAAATCATTTCGGCAGTATCAAGCAGCCCCTCGGCAAACTCACCGTGGCTGATAAGCATTAAATTCATAGTCGCTCCTTTAGTTTGAGATCTTTTCTGTGGTTAAGGGTTGGTAAATCGGGCGATCGCTAAAGCGTAAACAGCTTGGGCGAACGCCTTCGGTTTCAAACACAATAATTTGGTTACGCCCCGATTTGAGCAGCGGCGCAGGCAGATACAAATAGCAAGTCGGCCCAACCGACCAATAGCGCCCAAGGTTTTCGCCATTCACCACAATCACGCCTTTACCCAAATTTTGCGTATCAATAAAGGTGTCCTGCGGTTCTCCGCCAATCTCTAACCAAAATTGGTAAAACGAAGGGGTGGTCGGGTCGGCTTTGCCGCTAAAATCCAGCCGTTCAAGCCGTTCAAAATCAAGGGGATAATGCTGCCATTGGGTGTGAAAATGCAGATCGAGCATTACCCCGCCGGTAATGCCTTTTCGTTGCGTTGGGGCTTGCAGTTTGCCGCCGTAATTGACCCGCCCTTGATTTTCAACCAATAGATCCAACTGAAAATGATCGTTTGGCGTCTTGAGCATCACTTCACTGCCGATTTCGTGCTGATACTGGGTGGCGACTTTTTGCTGCTGATTGAAAATCTGAATCCGATCACGCCCTTGGTAAATTCTAAGCTTGATCTCTCCGCTTGCACTGCTAGGCGTTGCACGGTAAAGCAGGTAGCCGTAAGGCGTACCGAGTTGTTCCATTGTTTGCGGATAGGGAAAATCCTGCCGTTCGGCAACTTGATCTAAGCAGTTAAACAGCGACACTTCATTGGCTAACGGCACGTTGGGGTAGGCAGTCAGGCTAGGCAAAATCGGTGGTCGGATCGGGCTGGCATCGGGGTAGTTTGCTATGATCTGTTGTAATAAAAAATATTTTTCGCTTGGCTCGCCCCATTCCCGTATCGGTGCGTCATAGTCATAAGAGGTAACTTGCGGTAAATCGGTATCGCCCCGCACCGAGCAGCCGTTCATAAAACCAAAATTCGTGCCACCTTGAAACATATAAAAATTGACACTCGCCCGTTTGAGCAGAGCCTCAACACAGGTTGCCAGCTCCTGCGGATCACGGCTAATCATCGGTTCGAGCCAACGGTTAAACCAACCGTCCCAAAATTCCATACACATTAGCGGAAACGATTTGCCGTGCCGTGCGAAATAACGCTGTAATTCCGCTAGATTTTCAGCGGAACGAGAGCCAAAATTGCCGGTCGGCAGAATGTTATCTTCAATCAATGCCCCTGCCTCTAGAGCATCTTGCCACGCACCGTCCGACGTAAAGAGCGGCACATCAATCCTGTTTTGCCGCATTAAAGCAGCGATCGCCCGCAAATAGTCTTTATCATTACAGAACGAGCCGTATTCGTTTTCGATCTGCATCATCAAAATATGACCGCCACGGGTGATTTGGTAAGGGGCAACAAGCGGCAACAGGCGGGCAAAATAGTGCGAGACTTGTTCAAGAAAGATCGGGCAGGATTGACGTAATCGGATATTCGGGATATTGAGCAACCACGCGGGCAAGCCGCCAAATTCCCATTCGGCACAAATGTAAGGGCTAGGGCGCAAAATCACATATAAGCCGAGATCTTGGGCGGTTTGTAAAAATTTGACCAGATCCGCCCGCTTGTCGAAATAAAATCGGTCAGGCTGCGGCTGGTGTAAATTCCACGGCACATAGGTTTCCACCGTGTTACACCCCATCGCTTTCAGGTTAAATAAGGTGCGATACCAATATTCCGGCACAATGCGAAAATAATGCACCGCCCCTGACATTATTTTGAACGGTTTGCCGTGCAGCAAAAAATCCGACTGTCCGATTTGAAACGGCATAAATCCCCCACTATCACTTAATATAGGTTAAAACCTGTTCCGGTTGCGTTATCCAATTTACCTGTACGGTGTCGATATTGGCTCGTTCACCGGCTATCACATCGGCAGGGCTATCGCCAAAATAAATGGCTTGAGTCGCATCGCAATCGCTTTTTTGCAATATATGCAAAAGCCCGTCCGGTGCGGGTTTAGAATGAGCGATATCATCATCGCATACGGTAAAATCAAAATAAGAATGTAGCTCAAATGCCGCTAAAGAATAGTTAAGGCTTTCTCTGCCTTTGCCAGTAAAAATCGCTAAGGTTTTGCCCTGTTGCTTGAGGCGTGCCAATAACTGTCTGATATGTATCGGGCAGTGCGCATAAAGGGCGTGATTGGCTTGATAAAGTTGATAGAAAAATCGAATTGCCTGCTGCTTCGTCTGCTGATCACCTTTCACTTGTTGGTGAATAATGCTCTGCTCCGAACCGCCAAAAAGTGTTTCAATCTGTGCATTGGATAGCAATTCATTATTAAACTTCAGAAATGTTTCTCGAAAGCACATAAACGCAAGGGGCAGCGTTTCTGCTAAAGTGCCGTCAAAATCAAAAATATAAAGTGTTTTCATCAACATACTCCCACTATGCAAGCGGTCGGTTTTGCAAGAAAACAAACAAATCCGACCGCTTGAGATAATTAGCCTTTCGCCAATAAGCCTGCCCACGAGAGCAAGATACACAAGGCGATGATGATCATTATGGCTTTATTGGAGTTCATTTTCGGTCTGCCAATCAGCCAATAAATGAAAGCCACCACCAACGCAGGCACTAATCTCGGCAAAATCAAGTCAAGATTTGCCTGTGCCGAGACCACTTTTTCGCCGATGGTCGCCGTAAACGGCACGGTAACATTCACCATCATTGCGCACATTACCCCGACCACAAACACGCCCAGCACGGTTGCCGCATTGGTGAGCGCATTGAGTTTATGCCCTAAGTGCGTAACCAAATTTACCCCTTCACGATAGGCTATTTTGAGTTGCACCCAACGAAATATCATTGTAGCAATTGCAACCATCACCCATAGCCCTACTCCAAGCGGATTGCCGTTCATTGCCATTGTGGCGGCGATTGCTCCCATAATGGCAGGCACAAGCGAGCCGAAGATCGCATCACCAATAGCTGCAAACGGCCCCATCAGCCCTGATTTGATCCCCGCCACCGCTTCAATGGATTTTTCCCCTTGCTTTTCTTCAAGAGCGAGGTCAATCCCTTTGACAATGGTGTTGAAAAACGGGCTAGTATTGAAAAACTGGCTGTGCATTACCATCATTTTTTGCAATTCCGGGCTATTGTCGCCGTACATTTTGCGTAGCTGCGGTAAAATAATCCAAAGATAGCCTGAGCCTTGCATACGTTCGTAGTTCCAGCCGAGTTGGTTGAAAAATAAGTTACGGATATTGATTTGGCGGAAGTCAGCTTCGGTTAATTGGTAATTTTTCGGGTTGCCGACACGTTGATTAGAGTTCGTCATCTTCAATTTCTCCTTTCGCAGACTGGGTTGTTGAGGTTACAGGGGCATTGCCGCCTTCGACACTGCGTTGATAAACCATATAGGCAAAAGCCACGCCAATCGCCGCCATTGCCAGCATCGGTACGCCGTTATAGGCACGACCGAGGGAGTTTGGTAACAATCCATCTAACGCATTACCGATTGCCGCAACATTACCGAAGAGTGTGATGAAAATCGCCGTGAGCGAGAAACTCAAGATCAAATAGGCGATGTGGCGTTTGGTCGGTAAATAACGTAACAAGATCGCAAAACCGAGTGCCGGTAGCACGCCGCCTGCCAAGGTTAAACCGTCTGCAATCACTTTTAGGAAGCCCGTTTGCATTGCATCGGCAAGGCTCTGTACGAAAGGCCCGCCAAACACAAGGGCAAGGAAAATCGGCAAGGCACGGGAAAGCCCCCACGCCACCGCTCCCAATAAATAATTCACTGTGATCGCACGATAAGCGTGATTTTGGATATTCTTGTCAATGCGGTGTGCGAAAAAGACGTTCGACATTCTGGCTAAAATATCCGTATAAACCATTAGCGCCGCAATCGGCACGGCAAGCGAGGTTAAAGCCAGTTGCGGATCCATTCCGACCGCCACCGAAAATGCCGTGGCAATGACCGTACCGGAGTTGGCATCAATACGGGACGCTCCGCCGAACGTACCTACACCGAGTACGGTTAATTGCATCGAACCGCCGATCAGTAAGCCGGTGGTCAGATCGCCCATAATCAATCCGGTGATAAAGCCGGCGAACACGGGCGAACCGGCACTGGATACAATGGTTATTTCATCTAAGATCTGATAGAACGCATAAAGCGTGATCAACAGAATTTGCCACCATTCAATCATCTTATGTTCTCCTCTATAACAGTGTGGTTAGGTCAATTTTTTCTTCATTCGGCACAAGTTGAGCGGTCAGGCGTACCCCTTTTGCCGCAATTTGTTTGAAGACGGTAATATCCTCGTCCGTTGCGTGTACGGTTTTGCGCAACTGGCGGGTTTGCTCGGTTTTCGGCATATTGCCCGCATTTACTTCGGGCAGATCCACGCCGAGTGTCAGCAGTTGCCAAATCGTTTGCGTGTTACGGGTAACCAGCAGTACCCGCTGGGAGTCATACCGTCCCTCGTTGATATTGGTGGCAGCTTTTTCGGGCGTCAGCACGCTCAATTTCACGCCGGCAGGGCAGGCTAAACGCAGTCCCGCCTTATCAATATCATTATTGGCGGCGATCTCGTCCACCACCATAATGCGGGTGATGTCGAGATAGGATGTCCACAGATTTGCCACTTGCCCGTGGATTAAGCGAGCATCAATCCGCACATTTAAAATTGCCATAGAGACCTCCTTTATGGTTGGTAAGAATAGAGGGTTACCCCTTGTACCACACGGTTTACCTCACCGCTCGAGCAAGGGTTATCGGTGGTATAGCCAAGGTGTAATGAAGTGTAAAAGGCATATAGCTGCCCGATCACAAGATAAGGGAACAGGCAGCCGGTATCGTCCAGTTTGCAAAATTCAGTCTGTAACGCACCGCTTGTCTCGCCTAATAGTACGATCTGTTTGGCTTTGTTATCCCGCACCAATTCGTGGTAAAGATCACGGTCGTATTGGCGGGTATAAGGGTGTTGGGACGAGAAGATAAAAATCACGGTATCCTGTTGCACCAAGGATTTCGGCCCGTGGCGAAAGCCCATTGTCGATTCAAAAAAGCCTAAACGCTCGCCGGCGGTCAGCTCCAACAATTTCAAAGCACACTCCCGTGCTAAACCTTGAAAATGCCCGCTTCCCAAATACACCACCCGTTGTGCCGGCTGATGCGCCCATTGACGAACGGTTTCCAAATCCTGTGTGAGCAAGGTTTCGGTAACTTGACAACATTGTTCCGCCCACGCCTGATCAAAACGTTGCGGTGCGAGTAGCAATAACGCCGCCAACATCATATTGCTGGCACTGGAGGTCATCGCAAATCCTTTATCGTGGGTGGATTCGGCTAATGCGAAGGCGTAAGCGGTCGGATTCTGCCGACATTTTGCAAATAATGCGCCCTGTTGGTTATTGGTGATCGCAAGGTGATAAGCCTCTTTGACGATCTCATCAACTCGTTCAACCGCGCCAATGCTTTCCGGGCTGTTGCCGGAACGGGCAAAAGAGACGAGCAATGTCGGTTTATCGGCAAATAAATATTGGTAAGGATTGGAGACTAAATCGGTACTGGCAATAGCTTCCACCACGCAGCCGAGGGTTTGGCTTAAAATCGGGGCAACCACCTCGCCAATAAATGCCGAAGTGCCTGCGCCGGTGAGAATAATCCGCAACTCGCCACGTTTTGCTCGCGCTACCAGCGGTGCAAGACGTTCAACTAAATCGGATTGGGCAACTTGTGCTGCCGTTTCCCGCCACGTTGCTGGCTGCTGTGCAATTTCCTTTGCCGTCCAATAGGCATTTTGTTTGGTTAAAGTCTGTTCAGGAAGGGTTAAAATCATCGTACTTTCCTTATAAATCGTTTCAGATGATAAGGAAAGAAAATCAATCTAAGCGAGTAGCACCGTTACGCCGGCATTTTCCAACTGGGTGCGGTAGTGCATTGGCAATCTATCATCACTGATAAGGACATCAATTTGGTCGGCTTGGCAGATGATAAATCGGCTATATTGCCCAAACTTGCTGGCGTCCGCCACCACAATCACCTGTTCCGCCGCCTCGCACATTAACCGATTAAGATGTGCCTCTTGCTCATTAAAGGTGGTAATGCCTTTGTGAAGATCAAAGCCGTCCACCCCAAGAAACACTTTATCAAAACGGTAATGACGCAAATTGTTGTCTGCCATTATCCCCGAAAACGACATCGCATTTTTGCGTAACACGCCACCGGTCATTCGGATTTCCACATTCGGGCAAGCCACCAACGCCATTGCAATATCTAAGCCGTTAGTCAGCACCGTTAAGGGCAGATCACCTAAATAGCTTACGATTGCTTTCGTTGTTGTGCCGGAATCGAAAATCACGCTTTCATTTGCGTTGAGCAGTGCGGCGGCACGCTTCCCGATCCGCTGTTTTACTTCCGGGTAATGAGTCCGTTTATCTGCTATCGAAAGTTCAGCAATTAAGCGGTTATTTAATACGGCAAAACCGTGTGAGCGGGTGATATAGCCTTGTTGTTCAAGGCTATTGAGATCGTTTCTAATAGTAACGCTTGATACGTTAAAATGCTGGGCTAACGCCTCAACCCGACAACTCCCTTTTTGCTGTAATAATGCTAAAATGTCCGAACGTCTTTCGACACTGCTTCTCATTTTCTCTCCTCATTCAAACAATCACTACAAACTACGATTGCTTTCGAAACAAGTTTAAATAGATTAAAAATAAACACAATCGAAAGCATTCAAAAATGAGAACTACATCACATAATTTTACTAAAAAAAGAAAAATCGGCGGTTAAGCCGATTTCTCTCTGAGTTATATTGTGGATATTATTTGGCTAATTTCACTTCCGATAGCCATTTATCCACTAGCCGTTTCCCTTCTTGGCTTGAGCTAAAACGGTCATAATCTAATTCGACCAATTTTACCCCATCCAATTTCACCGATTGCGGCGCAACTTCGGCATTCACATTCGTCGGAATTTGGTAAACGCCATACTCACGCCACGGAATTTCCTGCGCCTCTTTCGACAACACCCAATCCATAAACAACTTGGCGTTATCTAAATTGCGTCCGCCTTTAATTAAGCTCACACCGCCCAACGCGTAGCCTACGCCATCTTGCGGTAAAACGGCTTCAACCGGTGCGCCTTTTTCTTTTTCGGTCGCATAACCGTGCACAAACCCGACCGTTGCCGTGCTTTCGCCACGAGAGAGATTGGCGGTTACCAGCGTACTTTTCACATATTGCGACACATTTTTATCTAGCTGTTTTAGGTATTCAAAGGCTTTATCTTCACCCCAAAGTTGAATTAAGGTCGCCATAATCGTATAGGTTGTACCGGAGCTGCGGGGATCGGGCAACTGCACTTCGCCTTTCAAACGGGGATCGAGCAAATCCGCCCATTTTTTCGGCGCATCAATACCGAGTTTTTGCAATTTTTCACTGTTCACACCAAATCCCAGCACCAACATATAGACAATCGAGGTAAACTGCCCTTTTTCACTCTCCATCAATGCCTTAAACTGCGGTAAGATTTCCGCCTGTTTCGGCGAGCGGTAAGCTTCCAACAACCCTAACTGCCCTGCTTGGAAATGGGGTTCGATCGTACCGCCATACCAAATATCCGCCTGCGGATTGTCTTTTTCCGCTTTAATTCTGCCTAAAATCGTGCCTGTGCCGCCGTGGATAAATTGGGTCTCCACGTTGTATTGTTGGGCAAATTTTTTCGTCATCGCCTCACAGACATTATTTTGTACGGTGCAATACACGGTTAATTTGCCTGCCGCTTGGGCGGATTGGGCGAAAAAAAGCGGCGAGGCGAGGCATAAACTTGCCCATAAGGATTTAAAAGTGATCTGCTTCATTGTTTAACTTCCTGAAAATAAAATGAGGTCAAAGTCTAGCATTCAAGCAAACGTTTGCAAAGCAGACAAGCGGTCATTTCGTGCTAAAATAACGCAAAATGTGTTAATTGATTTAATCGGTATGTCTCCTCTTCATCAAATTCAAATTATTTTGGTCGAACCCTCCCACAGCGGCAATGTCGGATCGGCTGCCCGTGCAATGAAAACAATGGGATTAACGAATTTACGCCTCGTCAGCGAACGCACGGATTTACTCAATGAGCAAGCCGTTGCCCTTGCTGCCGGCGCAACATCGGTGCTGGAGAGTGCCGAACGCTTCTCCGGCTTTGAGCAAGCTATTGCCGATTGTCAGCTCGTTATCGGCACGAGCGCACGGCTGCGTCATCTGCAAAATAGCCTGCTAGAACCCCGTCAATGCGGCGAAACGGCAGTGCAGCACGCTTCACAGGGCAAAGTCGCCCTTGTGTTTGGGCGGGAGCGGGTCGGGCTAACCAATGCCGAATTACTGAAATGTCAGTACCACCTTCACATTCCGACCAATGCCGATTATGGCTCGCTCAATTTGGCAATGGCTGTACAAATCGTCTGCTATGAAGTGAGAATGGCGTGGCTGGCACTGCAAGAAATGCCGCAAAACCCACCGCTTGCAGACTACCCTAACCAAGAGGCATTGGCGCATTTTTTCAACCATACCGAACGGCTCTATACCGCACTCGGCTTTATCCGTAACGATGCGGTAATGCCAAAACTTCGCCGCCTCTATCAACGGGCGAAGCTAGAAACCAACGAACTCAATTTATTACGGGGAATGCTCACCGCCGTCGAAAAACAGCTTGAAAAATCCCGTCATTAACCGACATTCATCGATGTCAACCTAAAATTAAGCGATCAGATTTATATTAACTATGCAAAGAAAACCGTCTAACTCACCGCTTGCAGCGGATCAAAAAGCCTTGATTGAGCAACTGAAACAGACCACTATTGCTGACGCCCGCCGTTTATTCGGGCGGATTAAAGGCTTAAGCCAAATCAAAAATCCGTCCTCACGCCAAGCGGTGTTTGCAGAAATTGAAACGGATCTCAGTACTTGCCAAGCCCGTTACGAACGCCGCCGCCAACACCTCGCCCAACTTGACATCGACTACCCCGATTTACCGGTATCCGAACGCCGAGACGAGATCCTCAAACTGATTGAAGCCCATCAGGTAGTGGTTATCGCCGGCGAAACCGGTTCGGGCAAAACCACCCAGCTACCCAAAATGTGCTTGGAATTGGGGCGTGGCGTAAAAGGCTTGATCGGGCATACCCAACCACGCCGGCTTGCCGCTCGCTCGGTCGCCACCCGCCTTGCCGAAGAATTGGGGTCGGAACTGGGGGAAACCGTCGGCTATAAAGTGCGCTTTAACGATCAAGTGGGTGAACACAGCTTGGTGAAATTGATGACAGACGGGATTTTACTCGCCGAAATTCAGCACGATCGCTTTTTAAATCAATATGATACGCTCATTATTGACGAAGCCCACGAGCGCAGTTTGAACAACGATTTCATTCTCGGCTACCTCAAACAAATTTTGCCGAAACGCCCTGATTTAAAGGTTATCATTACCTCCGCCACCATTGACGTGGAACGCTTTTCCCGTCATTTCGGCAATGCGCCGATCATTGAAGTGTCCGGCAGAACCTTTCCGGTCGAGGTGCGTTACCGCCCGATTATCGAAGAAGCGGATCAAGATCAGCTACAAGGCATTTTAAATGCGGTGGACGAATTGCAAGCGGAAGGACGTGGCGATATTCTGATTTTTATGAGCGGTGAGCGGGAAATCCGAGATACCGCTGACGCACTGCAAAAACACGATCTGCATGCCACGGATATTCTGCCGCTGTACGCCCGTTTATCTGCTGCCGAGCAACAACGAATTTTTCAGCCAAGCGGTGGGCTAAATCGGATTATTTTAGCCACCAACGTGGCGGAAACCTCCCTCACCATTCCAAATATCAAATATGTGATCGACACCGGCACGGCTCGTATCTCCCGTTATAGTTACCGCACCAAAGTGCAACGCTTGCCGATTGAACCGATTTCGCAAGCCTCCGCCAACCAGCGTAAGGGGCGGTGCGGGCGGACATCGGCGGGGATCTGTATCCGCCTTTACAGCGAGGAAGATTTTAACGGTCGCCCTGAATTTACCGATCCGGAGATTTTACGCACCAATTTAGCCTCCGTGATTTTGCAGATGACCGCTCTCGGTTTAACCGACATAGCCTCTTTCCCGTTTGTCGATGCGCCCGATCACCGCCATATTCAAGACGGGATCAAATTACTTGAAGAGCTGCAAGCGATCACCTATGCCACGGCTAAATCCGCACACAGCACCGCAGGCGAGCGGGGTCGCTATAAACTCACCGAGATTGGTCGCCAGCTTTCACGGCTGCCGATTGATCCCCGCCTTGCCCGAATGGTGGTGGCAGCCAGCCAAAACGGCAGTTTGCACGAAATAATGATGATTGTCTCGGCGCTCTCCATTCAAGATCCGCGAGAGCGCCCACAGGAAAAACAGCAATCGGCGGACGATAAACACCGCCGTTTTGCCGATAAAGAATCGGATTTCCTTGCGTTTGTGAACTTGTGGCAGTTTATTCAAACCCAGCAAAAAGCGTTGAGCAAAAACCAGTTCCGCCGCTTGTGCCAAAAAGATTATCTCAACTATCTACGGGTACGGGAGTGGCAGGATATTTATCACCAACTTCGCCTTGCGGTACGGGAAATGGGCTTGCCGATCAACAGCGAACCGGCAACCTATCTGCAAATTCATACCGCATTATTAAGCGGGCTGCTCTCCCATATCGGCTTGAAAGATAACGAAAAAGCCCACTATTTAGGCGCAAGAAACGCCCATTTTTATCTGTTCCCTAACTCTATTCTGTTCAAAAAGCAGCCGAAATGGGTGATAGCCGCCGAGCTGGTCGAAACCACAAAACTGTGGGGACGAATGGTCGCACGCATTGAGCCGGAATGGGTTGAGCCGCTGGCAACGCATCTCACCAAAAGCAGTTACAGCGAACCCCATTGGGCGAAATCCAAAGGCGCAGTAATGGCATACGAAAAAGTCTCCCTCTATGGCATTCCGATTGTGCAAAACCGTCCGAAAAACTACGGTGCAATCGATCCGGTGGTGAGCCGCGAGATTTTTATCCGCTCGGCATTAGTCGAGGGCGAATGGCATAATCATTACAAATTTTTCAAGGAAAACCACCGCTTGATCAAGGAAGTGGAGAACCTTGAACATAAATCCCGCCGCCGTGATATTTTGGTTGATGAGCAGGTGCTGTTCGAGTTTTACGATCAACGCATCGGCACTGATGTGGTGTCTGCTAAGCATTTTGACAGCTGGTGGAAAAAAGCAGCGAAACACGATCCCGATCTGCTCAATTTTGAAAAATCCTTCTTAATCAAGGATAACGCCGGTAAAGTCAGCGAGCTGGATTTCCCGAATTTCTGGCATAAAGGCACACTTAAATTCAAACTCAGTTATCAATTTGATATCGGTTCGCAAGCTGACGGCGTTACTGTGAATATTCCGCTGCCGCTGCTCAACCAAGTTGAACCGGACGGGTTTGATTGGCAAATACCGGGGCTACGCCAAGAATTAGTGATTGCCCTGATTAAATCATTGCCGAAATCGCTTAGACGCAATTTTGTGCCGGCACCCAATTATGCCGAGGCATTTTTGGCGCGTGTCGAACCGTTCAAACAACCGTTGCTCACCAGTTTAAGCCACGAACTGCGTAGAATGACCGGCGTATTGGTTGAGCCTGAACAATGGGATCTCAACCAACTGCCACCCCACTTACGCCTACGCTTTCGGGTACTTGATGACAATAATAAACCCCTCGCCGAAAGCGAAAACTTAGATGAACTGAAATTCAATCTGAAAGATGAGGTACAAAACAGCCTATCCAATATCGCCGATGATGGTATTGAACAAAGCGGTGTGCATCTATGGAATTTCGCCGACCTGCCGCAATGTTACGAACAGAAAAAACGTCATTTTAGTGTCAAAGCCTATCCGGCGATTGTGGATGAACAACAATCGGTCGGTATCCGCCTGTTTGAAACCGAATTTGAACAAGCCAACGCAATGCAAGCGGGGCTACGCCGCCTCTTACTGCTGAACATACCGTCGCCTATCAAATATCTGCACGAAAAACTGCCGAATAAAGCGAAATTAGGGCTGTACTTCGCCCCCTTCGGCAAGGTGCTGGAATTGATTGACGACTGCATCGCCTGTGCAGTGGATAAGTTAATCCAGGAATTTGGCGGTTTTGTCTGGACGGAAGAGGCATTTCAACAATTGCAAGCGTTCGTACGGGCAAATCTGAACGACACAACGGTTGAAATCGCCAAACAAGTTGAAAAAAATCTGACCTTAGCTTACGAACTCAACAAACGGCTGAAAGGCAAATTAGACTTCACAATGGCATTTGCATTATCGGATATTAAAGCCCAGCTCAACGGCTTAATTTACCCCGATTTCGTCACCAAAACCGGCTACGCCCGCCTTGCAGATTTACACCGCTATCTGACCGCTATCGACAAGCGACTGGATAAATTAGTGATCGATAGCAACAGTGATCGTGCCAAAATGTTGCGGGTGGAACAGGTACAAAATGCCTATCAGACCTTGTTAGCAAAATTACCGAAAGCCAAGCCGATCCCAAACGAAGCCCTTGAAATCCGTTATATGATCGAAGAATTGCGGGTCAGCCTCTTCGCCCAACAACTCGGCACAAAATACCCGATTTCCGATAAACGGATTATGAATGCGATTGGGGAGATTAATTAGAAAAGAAAAAGGGACGCACTAAGCGTCCCTTAAACATTATAAATCCACCTCAAGTTTTGCATAAGCCCGTCTGGCTTTTTCAAGGGCATTTTCCACATTTTCGTCCCGAGCTAATATCACGCCTAAACGGCGGTGCCCGTTCACTTCACCTTTACCAAATAAACGGATATTAGTGTGCGGTTCTGCCAAGACTTCGGTAAGATTACCAAAGCTGACTTGGGTCGATTTTCCCTCAACGACAATAGCTTTGGAAGCAGATGGGCTAATCAGATTGACAGACGGAATCGGCAAGCCCAAAATCGCCCGTGCGTGCAAGGCAAATTCGGATAATTCCTGCGAAATTAGCGTTACCATTCCGGTATCGTGCGGGCGTGGCGAGACCTCATTAAAAATCACCTCATCACCGCAAATAAACAGTTCTACCCCGAAAATGCCCCGTCCGCCCAATGCAGAAGTGATCTTTTCCGCCACCGCTTGTGCGTTTTTCAAGGCTGTTTCCGACATTGCCTGCGGCTGCCACGACTCCCGATAATCGCCGTCAATTTGGGTATGCCCGATCGGTGCAAGAAATGATGTGCCGTGGATATGGCGTACTGTGAGCAGTGAAATTTCATAATCAAATTTGACAAACCCTTCGACAATCACCCGACCACCGCCAGCCCGACCGCCCTCTTGGGCATATTCCCACGCTTTTTGAATATCGGCAGCGGATTTGATCACGCTCTGACCGTGTCCGGAGGAGGACATTATCGGCTTCACCACGCAAGGCATACCGATTTCCGCTACCGCCTGTTCAAACTCGGCAACATTATCAACAAAACGATACGGCGAGGTTTTTAAGCCTAATTCTTCAGCAGCAAGGCGGCGAATCCCTTCACGGTTCATCGTCAATTTAGTCGCTTTAGCGGTCGGAATAACCTGATAGCCTTCTTGCTCAAGCTCAACCAATGTATCGGTGGCGATTGCTTCAACTTCCGGCACGATAAAATCTGGCTTTTCCTGCTCGACCAACGCTCGCAAGGCGTTGCCGTCCAGCATTGAAATCGTATAGGCTCGGTGTGCCACTTGCTGTGCCGGCGCATTTTCATAACGATCCACGGCGATTACTTCTACGCCTAAGCGTTGTAATTCAATCACCACTTCTTTACCTAATTCGCCCGAACCGAGCATCATCACTTTAGTCGCTTTCGGGGTGAGGGCTGTGCCTAATGTCGTCATTTGGTATCCTTTTTCACAGTGAATAAAATATTGAGAACTTTCGCATTATAGCATTGCACCAAAGGAAATTTGGTTCATATTGTCGATAACAGGCTTGAAATGTGCAATGTTATCGTAATAGTGCCGTTTACCTTATTGCAAATTTTTGGATTAAACCGACCGCTTGCAGTGCTACTCTTCTAATTTTAATGCGTGGGAGAAACTTTGCAGCCCTTTTACATTACCTGCTTTTGCCATTGCTTGTAACGCTTGGGTTGGGGCGTGCAATAGCTGGTTGGTTAATTTATAACTCAGCTCGTTCAGCACTTTTTCGCCCTCTTGCCCTTGTTGTAGCGCGTGTAACGCTTTTTCAAGCAGCTCAAGCCGAATGCTTTCGGCGGTATGGCGATAATGTTTAATCAGATTGCTTGATTGCTGCTGCTTCAGCCAAGTAAAGAAGTCCTGACACTCTTCCAACACGATTTTTTCCGCATTCTCGGCGGCTTGCTGGCGTTGGGCAAGATTTTGCTGAATGATATTTTGCAGATCGTCCACACTGTAAGCATATACACTGTCTAACTCACCGGCTTTTTCGTCGATATCACGGGGAACGGCAATATCAATCAGCAACATTGGGTCGAATCGGCGTTGCTTTTGAGCGATTTCAACCATCTCTTTGCTGATTAACAGATCGGGGCTGCCCGTTGAGCTGATTACTACGTCCGCTTGGTTTAAGCCTAACTGCAAAGCACTAAGAGACAAAATCTGCATAGGCACGCCGAGCTGCTCCGCCAACATTTCCGCCCGAATGTGCGTGCGGTTGGCAACCATTATATTTTTTGCACCGTGTTGAATTAAATAGCGTGCCACCAATTCAATCGTTTCACCCGCCCCGACCAACAAAAAGCGTAAATTATGGAAATTGTCGAAAATTTGGCGAGCCAAACCGCAGGCAGCATAAGCAACGGATACCGCACTGCTGCCGATTTCCGTTTCCGAGCGTACCCGTTTTGCTGTTGAGAAAGTTTTTTGAAATAGACGGGAAAGGTTAGTCGAAATGCTTTTGCCGTGGGCGTGATAAAACTGCTCGCTGTCTTGATAGGCTTGCTTTACCTGCCCCAAAATTTGCGGCTCGCCCAAAATCAAAGAATCCAGCCCGCAAGCCACCCGCATTAAATGCTGCGCCGCAGCCATATTTTGTTTGAAATAGAGGCATTGACGCAGTTCGGTTTGATCGAGCTGATGGATCTCGGCAAACCATTGAAAGCACTGTTCCCGCCAGGCTAAATTATCGGGGTGATCTTCCTGCGGCGGCACATCGGGCTGGTGAAAATAAAGCTCGGTACGGTTACAGGTGGATAAAATGACCACACTCTCGGCTAATTGACGTTGCGTGATTTGCTCAAAGGCTTGCCGACGTTTCGCCTCGACAAATGCGACTTTTTCACGCAAACCGACCGATGCCGTTTTATGATTGATGCCAAGTGCTAAAATGGTCATTCTTCCCCACAGATGAACAGGTCTGATAAAAGGGCAACATTTTAATCAATCTACGAAATGGGTGCAAATAATTGTCTTGATAGGCCTCATTGATAACCATTTATTTCAAATTCTTAGTTTTGTAGTTTCCTAAGTAGCTCAAGCTCACGTTCTAAACCGTGAATAATTTTGTCTTTTTGCAACAGCAATTCATCTTTAAGCGTAAGCATTAATTGCAATTGCTGAAGGGCTTGCTCTAAATTTTCATTACCCACTGCAAACAGGAAATGATTAGAATTATTTGAATTTGTCGAACCGCTTGAGGAATTATTAAAATAAACTTTCTCAGTTTCGCCAAAGGCAAGCAATTCACAAATATCCATCTCAAATACATCTGAAATTTGTTCTAAGCGCGGTAGGGTCGAACGCACTTCTCCTCGCTCAATTTTGGCATACCCCGTTACTGACATTCCCAATTTATCCGCCATATTTTCTTGAGATAATTGGCGTTGTTCTCGTAATTGGCGGATTTTTTCATTAATTTTCATCATTTAGTCTCACAAGGTCAGGGCAAATGTACCTTAATACGGTAACTCAGCGTAACTGTCGGTTGATTGTACACAAATTGACGCAACATTATAATTCTTTTGATTTTTTAATCACACAATTATTTGAGGATACCAAAATGAAACTAAAAAATCTCTCCGTTGCAACCGCACTTTTATTAGCATTAACTGGATGTGGAAGTAGTGGTGGCGGTAATAGTAACCCCAATTCCAACACAGCAATCAATAACGATCAAACGACACAAGCCCAACTAAAAAAACAAAAAGTGGAACTTCAAGCGTTAAAAGATCGGCTTTCTCAAGCGCAAAATGATAAACAAGCGGCAGAAAATAAACTAAAACAAGCAGAACAACTTTCTGTGCAGGATTTGAATAAAGCAAAACAAGCCTTAGCTTCCGCAGAACAACGCTTAAATGAATCACAAAAAGCCTTACAAGATGAACAAGCCAAAACACAGCAAGCTGCTAAAAAAGCAAAAGCGGATTTAGCCAAAGAAATGGCAGCAAGAGAAAAAGCTGTGAAAGAACTAGAGACCAAATTAGTAAATGACAAAATTTTAAACCGTGATAAAGTGCTGAAATTTGCCCTGCAAAGCGGTTTACCACAAGGTTGGGCAAACGAACTCGCCGATGATTTACAAAACAAATCCAAAGCAGAAGTAGCTGATGAAGTATTAAATGCACATAAAACCATCACATTACGCCAACTTGCGCGTAATTATGGTTTGAATAATCAAGACGCACGTCAATTTGCCCGAGAAAATAAAAATAGCACACTTTATGAAGCTGAGACCTTGTTAGAAAGCCGTCGTGATGAAATTCAACAAAAAAGACAACTACTGATGAATGAAATTTTTGCATTAGCAAAAGAGAAAGGTTTACCAGAGTGGGAAGCCCGTAATTTTGCCTACGCTAGAAATCATACGGATAAAGAAAGTGCGGTAGAAGATCTCAATAATTATGTTACCGAAAAAGCTGAACGTGAAACTAAAATCAATGAATTAATCGACCTTGCTAAAGAAAAGGGACTAGAAGATTGGGAGGCCCAAAATTTTGCTAATAGCAATGCTGAAAATGATCAAGTCACGGTATTAAACAATCTAGAACAATTTATCATAGACAGAGCGGTTGCAAAAGCAGATGAAATAAAAGGGAGAATTGGGGAAAATATACCCCAAGGATTCACATCCAAATACGATGATAAAACTAAATCAATATACAATCACAAAGCACAAGAAATTGGTAAAGAGAGAACTTATAAAGACATTTATAATCAGAAATACTCAATCATCGCCGCAAAATACGAGGCTAATGAGATATTCCAAGATCCTGAATCTGCAAGAAAAGATTATTTATTATCCATACAACCAAGTGGACAATTTGGTGGTTTCGAAACAAAAGTACTACCAACTGAGGGCAATGCAACATATAAAGGGCTCGGATTTACTGCTGAACGTCAAGGTGATTTAACTTATACCGTTGATTTTGCTAAAAAAGAAGGTGAAGGTGAAATCACGGGTTTAAAAGACTTAGGAACTCTACATCTCGATAAAGGAAATATTGTAAGACCATTCAATTATGATGAGTGGGGATTAGGTATTAATTCAAGTATGACTGCTGAAGAATGGAAAGATCAAAATGTGACGGGACAATACCAATTATTTGTAGAAGATCAAACTCAATCTGACAGTCCCCGTTTAAAACGATGTGTGTCTGTCAGATTAATTTGAGCTTAAATTTTTTTCTGCCCAAATTCGTTTTCCATCAACTAATGTTTCCATTGCCGTTCTTCCACAGCACATTTTTCCTCGATGGGTTCGGTGATGGTTATAATACAGCAACCATTCATCCAAATCAGCTTGTAATGTACTCAAATCCATATAAATTTTCTTCCTAAATGCCACTTGGTAA
>NZ_SPPA01000025.1:0-38953 GCF_004569585.1 Muribacter muris
TAATTTTAACTTCTTCACAACAGTGCGTCGTTGTGTGGTGTGCATTATAGAGAAATCCAAAACCAATGCAAGCGGTTTTTGAGAAAAAACCGCAAAAAAATCGAAAAATCTTACCGCTTGGTGAAAATAGAATCAAAATCAACTGTTTTAGCCTAAATTATCATCTATTTCCCTAAATCTTCTCACATACATCTAGCAGTTCTATGTCTATTTACTTCAATTACCAACTAAATCTCTAATATCAGAACGTCTCTAGATCCCCAAAAACCGTTCAAAAAAGCCGTTCAGTTTCGCAAGAACCGTTTGACGTTTCCTACTACGTTGATTATCTGGCGCAAAATGAGACATCGGTGGCAAGACTTTATCAATCAACGTACCTGCTTCACTAAATACACCATTTTCAAACGCACTGTTTACAAATTGATGTGTTGCTTCGGGGTTAAGATGTTCTTTGTCGATAATTTCACCTAACTCTTTTTGGTTAGATTTTCAGAAATAAAGCGGTAGGTTTTATGAAAAATTTTGCAAATTCTACTGAAAATCACCCCGCTTGTCTGTGGAAGATAAAAAATAAAAGGGCTAACGCAAATTAACCTTAACGGTTGCACTCTTTTGCAAGAATGTTATTGCTGATAGCCCTTGAAATAATAATGAATACGCTGGTTAATTTATCTTTTGCCACCAGCGTTTAATCGGCGGTTTGGGTTGGTCGAAGTAAAACACTTCACCGATCATTGGCGTAACAAGGGGAAGATGGTGCTGCTCGGCGGCATCGGCAAGGCGTTCCATCGGCTCTTTCCAGTTGTGTTTTGCCAAGGCAAACTTGGCGTTATGCACGCCGATCACGGTTTGAGGGTTTAACTCTTGAATTGCCCGCACCAGCTCGTGCGGTTGGATATGAATATTCGCCCAATCGGCGTTGTACTGCCCGTTTTCCATAATCGCAAGGGTGATATGGGGGAAGCGTTTGCCAATCGCTTGGTAAAAGTCGTCATAGCCGCTATCGCCGCCTAAATAGAGATTATCCCGCTTGCCCTGCAACATAAAAGACGACCACAAGGTCTGATTCCCTTTCAACCCCCGTCCCGAAAAATGGCGGCTCGGCAAGGCGGTGATGTGTAAATTCTCGGCTAAATCCGCCTGCTCATACCAATCCAGCTCCACAATATTTTCCGCCGGATAACCCCAATATTCTAAATGCGACCCCACGCCTAAGCTGGTGATCACCTTGCCGACTTTCGGCTGTAATTCGCTCACGGCTTGGTAATCAAGGTGATCCCAGTGGTCGTGGGTAATCACCAGATAATCAATGTTCGGCATATCCGCCGGTGAATAGGGGTTCGCACCGTCAAACATTTTGTTGAGAAACGGCAACGGCGAGCCTGCCACTAGCACCGGATCTACTAAAAAACGCTTGCCGTCCAATTGGATCAAATAGGAAGAATGCCCAAACCACACAAACCAGTTTTGATCGGACGGCAACCTGTGGAGATCGGTTTTGATACTCGGAATAGGTTGGCTCGGTTTAAGATTGTCGATCTTATCGAACACAAATTCATAAAAGGTGATCCAACGGGATTTGCCGCTTGATTGCACACGGGTCGGCGACAAATTCTGAAATTCACCGTCTCGGTAATGGGGCGATTGTTCAACCCGTTGCAGCCGCTCACCGCTCGGCAGCTTGCCAAAGGGTTTGGTTTGCATAAACAGATACACCGCCAAAGCCAGTCCCCCGACCAAACCGATGACACACAGTAGCATATTTTTGACCATTTTTTACTCCGTATTGGGGAAAAAAGGCATTGTACCCTGTTCGGTAAAAATCGCAATTTTCCACGCAAGCGGTCATTGTGTTACACTTTTTTGCAAATTATCCCGCTCGGAGAAATCAAAATGAAACTTGGCATTGTCGGCACAGGAATGATCGTGCAAGAATTTTTACCGCTATTAACGCAGCTTAACCTAGAAGACGTAGCACTTTTCGGACGAAATCCGACCAAAACCGCCCAGCTCGCCCAACAACACGGGATTCAGCACAGCTATACCGATTATCACGCTCTGCTGCAAAGCGAGGTGGATACCCTGTATATCGCCCTGCCGAACCATCTGCATTACCCCTTTACCGAGCAAGCTCTGGCAGCGGGTAAACACGTGATTTTGGAAAAGCCGATCACCGCCAATGCTCGCCAATTCCAGCAGCTTCGCCAACTCGCTAAACAGCAGAATAAAATATTGATTGAGGCGGTAACAACACACTATCTGCCGGCCTATTGCGAACTCAAAAATCACTTGGCACGGCTCGGGCAGGTCAAAATCGTCAGCCTCAATTACAGCCAATATTCCTCCCGTTACGATCGCTTCAAAGCCGGTGAAACGCCACCGGTCTTCGACCCGCAACAAGCGGGCGGCGCATTGATGGATCTCAATGTTTACAATCTACATTTTGCCGTAGGGCTGTTTGGCAAGCCGCAAAATTGCCATTACGCCGCCAATCTGACCCGCCACATTGATACAAGCGGTGTGTTACTGCTGAATTTTCACCATTTCCAAGCCGTTTGCATTGGCGCAAAAGATTGCCAAGCGCACGTGATGCTCACCATTCAGGGTGATAACGGCAACATCACTATCTCAGCACCCGCCAACCAAATGCAGCACTTCAGCGTAAATCTCAACAATGGCGAAACGGCACACTATACCTTTGACACCCCACACCGAATGTTGCCGGAATTTCAACAGTTTATCCGAATAATTGACGAACAAGACCACAGCACCGCCGAGCAGATGCTTGATATTAGTGCAGCCGTGATGGATATTCTCGACCAAGCCCGTCGCCAACAGGGCATTTTTGTGGAAGATTATTAACCCATCTCACAAGCGGTGAGTTACTCACACTTTTTTACAACGCATAAAAATGGGGCAATCTGTTAAACGGATTGCCCCATTTTGCACATTTTCGGTACTATCTTACCGCTTGCCCAACTAGCTCAATCTGGAGAGCATTGCTAACACAATGGCGGACGATTTTTCGGCGGCAAGGGGTAAAAATTCCTCAAAAGACAAATGCGAGGCTTTATCCGCCACATCGGAAATTGCCCGTACCACCACAAACGGTACACCAAAGGCGTGGCAAGTTTGTGCGATTGCCGCCGCTTCCATTTCGACTGCGGTTACACGAGGGAAATCACGGCGAATGCGGTTGATCATCTCGCTACCGTTCACGAACAGATCACCGCTACAAATTAACCCTGATACCGCATTAAAGCCGGCTTTTTGGGTTTCTTTTACCGCTATCTCTCTTAAATGTTCGTCCGCAACAAACGCCGCCGGATTTGCCGGCAGTTGCCCCTTTTCATAGCCAAATGCTGTTACGTCCACATCGTGATAACGCACCTCCGTTGAAATCACAATATCGCCGACATTTAATTGCGGATCAAGCCCGCCCGCCGAGCCTGTGTTAATCACCATATCCGGCTTAGTCAGTTGCAACAATAATGTTGTGCCGATTGCCGCCGCCGTTTTGCCGATGCCCGATTGCAATAATGCAATAGGCGTATGATTAATTTTGCCCTCGTAAATTTTGCAGCCGGCAATTTCCGTTAATTTCGGTTCTTGCATATAACCTAATAAAATCTCAATTTCCTGTGCCATTGCACCGATAATACCAATTTTCATTATTTTACCTCTCTTTCTTGTTGTAATTTATCGACTAAAAAATCCAAGACTGCATAAGTATAATCATCGTTATATAGCGTGTTGCTGATGAGAATATACTTACCGTCCAAAATTGCCATAGGGATCATTGGCGGCGAGTAGGTTTTGTAGCGTTGTACATCCTCGTTTACCCGTTTTTCCACCCCCGCCGAGTGAAACAGATCTTGAAATCGGCGCAGATTTACATTGTGTTTCAGCAGCCATTTTTCAATGAGCTGATTACTCTTTGTTAAACTGTGCTCCGGCTTTTGTCCGGCACTGTCAAACAGAAACAGATCACTTAACTCCGACCGACCGTACTCCGCAAACGTCGCATTCATTCTGGCAGAAAAGGCATTGCCTTTTTCAAAGGCAGGCGAACGCTGCAACACTACTTTATCTTGATGCCGAGCGGCATAATTTTTCAAATAATCATCGCCGCTCAAACACACATCACAACCGTAGCTGTAAAAATATTGAATTAAGACTTTATCTTTCGGCAGCGAAATCTTGAGCGGTGTTTTATAGGAATAATAGCCTTTCCCGTCTTTAAAGAGCGGCTCTGCCTCACTTTGCTGTGCTGCCTGCACATTGATTGCAAAGGCGGCTAATAATAGCGCCCATCTTTTTTTCATCGTGTTATTGCTCCTTATCAGTAATGGGGTGGCGGTGTTTCTTCCGATTGGCTTGCCACATTGCTCGTCTGCACCCCTTGAAGCTTCTCGGCTAAATGACGCACCTGATGTTGTAACTTATCCAAAGCAAATTGTTGGATAATTAAGGCTTGGTTAAGTTCCTCAATCGTCTGTTCTTGAAACGCCACTTTGGTTTCAAGCTCGGTCAAATAACCCCATAAATTCTTTAAATTTTCCGGCATTTTTTCATAAAAAAGTTGTCATAAACGGCAATACACTTTACCCTATCCCTCTTTGTTTGAGAAATCATTTTTCGGGGCTTCCCCGCAATTACAAGGAAATCTTATGTTAAAAACAAAACATTCTACCCTGGCACTGGTTGCCGCAATGTTAGTCAGCCCGCTTGCATTAGCCGACAAAGCCGACTCCAAATTTGTGGACAACTCATCCTACGCGGTCGGCGTCTTAATGGGCAAAAATATCGAAGGCATGATGAGCTCACAAAAAGAGATTTTTTCCTACAACCAAGAGCGTATCATTGACGGCGTACAAGACACCTTAAAGAAAACCGGCAAACTCAGCGATGAGGAGCTACAAAAACAACTGAAAGCCTTAGACAGTTATTTGATGGCGGAAGAAGAAAAAATCCAAGCACAAAAAAGCAAAGCAACCGTAGAAGCCGGTGATAAATTCCGTGCCGACTACGCTAAAAAAGCCGGCGTGAAAAAAAGTGAATCAGGCTTACTCTATAAAATTGAAAAAGCCGGGGAAGGCAAATCACCGGAGCCAAAAGATACCGTCAAAGTGCATTACAAAGGCACACTACCGGACGGCACAGTGTTCGACAGTTCTTACGAGCGTGGCGAGCCGATCGAGTTTCAATTAAACCAACTTATTCCAGGTTGGGTAGAGGCAATTCCAATGTTGAAAAAAGGCGGTAAAATGGAAATCGTTGTGCCGCCGGCATTGGGCTACGGCGATCGCCAAGCAGGGAAAATTCCGGCAAATTCAACTTTAAAATTCGAGATTGAATTACTTGACTTCAAACCGGCGAAATAATCACGATTAATACAAGCCGAACCTTTTGCAAAACATCGGGGCTAACCGACCGCTTGCAAAAGGTTCTTAACCCTTTTAAGTGCTATGACATCACACTTTACCCCTTTTTCTGACGAAGACCACGCCATACTTGCCTCCTATTTTCCGGTGGTGGACGGCATCGCTGCGCTGATCGGCGACCATTGCGAAATCGTGCTACATTCGTTGGAATTTTTAGAACATTCGGCGATCTACATCGTCAACGGGCATAATACCAGCCGTAAAATCGGCTCACCGATTACCGACCGCGCGTTGTGGTCGCTCCACCATATGCAGACCGACAGCGTCTCCAAACCTTATTTCACCCGTGCTAAAGGCGGCGTGCTGATGAAATCGATCACCATTGCGATCCGTAACGGCAAACAGCACGTTATCGGGCTTATCTGCATCAACATCAATTTAGATGTGCCGGTCTCGCAATTTCTCACCAGCTTTATTGCACCGCCGGAAACGGATACGAAAGTCAATTTCGCCAGCTCGGTGGAAGATTTGGTTGCCCAAACGATTGAATCCACCGTGGAAGAAATCACCACTGATCGCACCATTGCCAACAATAATAAAAACCGCCATATCGTCAGCGCCTTGTTTGAAAAAGGGATTTTCGATATTAAAGATGCGATTAACCAAGTGGCAGAGCGGCTCGGCATCTCACGCCATACCGTTTACCTCTACATTCGCCAAATGAAGCAGGATCAAGAGTAATGCGTTATGTGATGGCAATCAAACACGGCGTATATGGCACGCAGGGAGCATTTTTAGCCTATCAATTTGCCGAACAACTACTCCACTCGGGGCATCACATCAGCCAAATTTTCTTTTTTCAAGACGGCGTAACCAATGCCAATCGGTTCGTCAATCCGGCAAATGATGAAGTGAATTTGGTGGAATGTTGGCAAAAATTGGCACAAACCCACCGCTTGTCGCTGCATCTTTGCATCTCGGCAGCCCAACGGCGGGGTATTGTGGCAGAAAATCTGGCAGCAGGCTTTACCCTTGCCGGTCTGGGTGAATTTAGCCTAGCGGTGCTGAAAGCCGATCGACTTCTAACGTTTTAAAATGAAAACCTACAAACTCGCTTTTCTATTTACCCAACCACCGTTCGGCAGCAGCGTTAGCCGTGAAGGGCTGGACGCATTACTCGCCGCCAGTGCCTTTTGCGATGAAGACGATATTGCGATCTGCTTTATTGATGACGGCGTATTCAATTTACTCGCTCATCAAACACCGAATTTAATTCTGCAAAAAGATCATATCGCTACGTTTAAACTGATCGAACTTTACGATCTCAAACACTGTTTTATCTGCCAACCGTCCATTTTGGATCGACAACTTGACCAGTGCGATTGGCTCTTATCTGCACCGATCTTTCTCGATCGCCCACAGATCCACGACGTTTTACAACGGGCGGAAAAAATTCTCACTTTCTAGGAACGGCTATGCTCTACACTTTCTCCCAAGCGCACTATGATCCGCACAACCTTCACCGACTGCTCGCAAACATCACCGAAACAGACGCGGTACTTCTGTGGCAGGACGGCGTGCTGCAAGCGGTCAAATCCCCCGCACTTTTTGCAAAAATCCCGAATCTGTTTATACTGGAGAACGATCTGAATGCCCGTGGACTGCGTACCGGTTTCCCTGTGATATCACTGGCTGATGCGGTATCGCTCACGGAGCGTTACTTCCCGCAAATCGCCCTTTAGGAGAACCCGATGGATCTGCATCATATCCGTGAAGAATACAGCAAACGGCAACTTTCCAAATCGCAATGCGCCGCCGAGCCGCTCACCCAATTCCGCCAGTGGCTCAATGAAGCCATTCAAGCGAAAGTGAATGAGCCGACTGCGATGAATCTTGCTACAGTAGAAAACGGCAGACCCGTCAGCCGCATTGTGCTATTGAAAGAAGTCAATCAGGAAGGGTTTATTTTTTTCACCAACTACCACAGCCGCAAAGGGCAAAATATCAGCCAAACGCCCTATGTCGCCCTTAATTTTTTCTGGGCGGAATTAGAACGGCAGGTGCGGATTGAGGGCGACATTATCCCGATCAGTGAACAGGCATCGACCGATTATTTCCACTCCCGCCCTTACACCAGCCAAATCGGTGCTTGGGCAAGCGAGCAGAGCCAACCGATCGAAAATAAGCAATGGCTACTGGCACGGGCGGCAAAATTTGCGCTTAAACACCCGCTTAGCGTCCCAAAACCGGCTCACTGGGGCGGTTATCTCGTCCGCCCAAGCTATGTTGAATTTTGGCAAGGCAGACCAAGCCGCCTGCACGATCGCATTTGCTATCAAAAAACCGCAGATCAGTGGCAAAAGATACGGCTTTCACCTTAACCACTTAGGCTTTTTTCACCGCAGTGATGCGACACCATTCCTCTTTTTCCGCCACCGGATCAAGCACAAACGCAGATTGATAGGCTTGGCAAACCGACTGCGCTTGGCTGGCAAGAATCCCCGACAAGCCCAGCTCGCCGTGCGGTTTCACTAAGGTCGTGATAGTCGGCGCAAGCTCTTTGAGCGGGCCGGCAAGGATATTTGCCACCACCACATCGGCTTGCAAGTTGTCCGGCTGATCTTTGGCAAGGAAAAGTTGCAATCTGTCCGCCACATTATTGGCTTGTGCATTATTGCGACTGGCTAAAATCGCTTGCGGATCAATGTCGATCCCAATCGCCGCTTTTGCCCCCAATTTCAACGCTGCGATTGCCAAAATGCCCGAACCGCACCCAAAATCAATCACCGTTTTACCGGTTAAATCCAAGCTGTCCAACCACGCTAAGCACAACGCTGTTGTCGGGTGCGTGCCTGTTCCAAATGCCAAACCGGGATCGAGCATCACATTCACCGCATTCGGATCAGGCACGTCCCGCCAACTTGGGCAGATCCATAACCGCTTGCCGAACTGCATCGGATGGAAATTATCCATCCACTCCCGCTCCCAATCTTTATCTTCAATCTGCTCAATTTTATGGGCGAAATCCGGCGTAACCAAGCGGCTGGTTATTAACGCCTCAACGATAACAGCCATATCCGTTTCCGCATCAAACAAACCGACCACGTCCGTGTTACCCCACAACCGAGTTTCCCCCGGCAGCGGCTCAAAAATCGGCGTATCTTGGCTATCCATAAACGTTACCGACACCGCCCCAATCTCTACTAAAAAATCGCTGATCTGCTCAGCCTGTTGATCCGTACTGTTTAAACGAATTTGTACCCACGCCATAGTTGTTCCTTATAATTTAGGCTCATTAAAAATTTGCAAATAATATAATCGCTGCTGATAATACTCAATCACTTGTTCAATATGCTTTTTAGGCATAAAGGAATGTTGGTAAATCGCAATCACTTTTTCCTTCGACTTAACCAAATTTATCAATAAATTTTTCGCTAATGTTTCACTTAGCCCAATCTTTGTGCCAAATTCAACAAAATCCATTCCTAAATAGCAGCCGTATTTTGTTTCAAACCCGTGCGCTAACTGTTGCCCGCCCTCTTCTTTCTCTAACAAAGGCAGTGCAAGTCGATCACTGAACGATTCGGGATAGGGCTTTACCGACACAAAATCATATACAGGCGCTAATGAAATAAGATGATCTTGAGTAGCGATTAATGAAAAATTACGTAAATGCAAGTCATTATTGCCAAGCAAATAAGCATATACAATCCGCAAAAACAGATCTTTTTTAACCGTTAAATCCTTATCGCTTACATTGTCTAAAATAAATTTGACCGCCCTTTCATAGCTAATGTATTGCTCGCCATCCGCTTTAATTTTGCCATATTTTTCCGCAATTCCCATTGCACCATCAAGCTGTTCTTGATGTACAGCCTCGCCATTCACCCGATCATAACGTTTAATCACAAACGCATATTCTCTTTTATCCGGTTCTTGCGTTTTAAAATAAACTAACCCGTTTTCCGGCACATTAAATTTTAATGCATTCATCACTTGCATTGTGGCGTGTTCATTTTCCGCCAAAAAAGGATAACGGCTTGTCGGTGAAGGCTTTAAAATAAAATCGCCTTTTGAATCTATAATATCAAACTGATTATGTTGAATAATAAGCTGTAATTTAGGCTGATAACCGGAAATACTCATTCCTTTCTGCTTAAGCGGACACCGGTTTTCAAAGGATTGGCTATCAAAATTCAGCATTGGATTAAACTTGGCATTGCCAGTTAATGCTTTCAGCCCTTTACGACTATATCCTATGTCATATTCTGTTGCTAATAACGGCTTTAATGTAATAGGGCATCTCATTTTTATTCTCCCGCAATCAGTTGCACAGCGCCGAGTAAATTACTGCCATTTTGAATCAGCATACCGAATAGATCCTTTTCATCAATCTTTTGTAATTCACTCACACGAGATCTTAACCACCCTTCCGGTGCTAACGAAGCAAAATAGGGAAATAGAGCAGCCGAATGAAACACCCTCTTTTCCACAGGAAAACTTAATGAAAGCGGAATACCTTTGTAATCCGATAAGTATTCAAAAGTAAAACCTGTATCTTGCTGTCGTAAATAGCCAATTTTTTTACCATATAGAAGCACCGTTACTTGACGAAACATAATCTTATCCCCAATGCCTCGGCGACCCTCACTATACTCACAAATTTCACTTGGCTGGGATCTTTAAACATTCTTTTTAAGGTCGAGCGAGAAACCCCTGTTTGCCATTCCAAACTTTGTAGATCTAAGCGTAGCATTTTACGCTTTTCATTTAATACATTGCCAATTTTCATAAGATCATTACCGCTAATCTCTTGAATGTCCTGCCGATTAGCTAATGCCTCGGCTTCCAACTCTAACTGGTTTTTCAATTCAGATATGAGAGAAAGGATATTTTCACGCATCACAGATAAACCTTATAACAATATAAAAAGGCAAAAAAGATTAAAAATGAGCTAATACTAAGACAAAATACCATAAAAAAACCTTTTGTCAAAAAATGATTGACAAAAGGTCATATATAACCCGATTAGAACATCACTAGCCCCGTCCGCCAACGGTGATTTTATCCAGTTTCACGGTTGGTTGCCCAACGCCGACCGGCACGCTTTGCCCTTCTTTACCGCAAGTACCAATGCCGAGATCAAGCGCCATATTTTTGCCGACCATCGAAACTTGTTGCATTGCTTCAATACCGCTGCCAATCAAAGTTGCCCCTGTTACCGGACGGGTAATTTTACCTTTTTCGATAAGATACGCTTCCGCCGTTGAGAAGACAAATTTACCGGAGGTAATATCCACCTGCCCGCCGCTAAAGTGCGGTGCATACAGCCCGAACTCGACCGACTCGATCATCTCGTCAAACTCGTGCTGCCCCTCGGTTAAATAGGTATTGGTCATTCTCGGCATCGGCAAGTGGGCGTAAGATTCCCGTCTGCCGTTACCGGTCGGTGCAACCCCCATTAACCGCGCATTGAGTTTATCCTGCATATAGCCTTTCAAAATACCTTTCTCAATCAAGATATTACGTTGCGAAGGCACGCCTTCATCGTCCACCGTAATCGAACCTCGCATATCCGGCACCGTACCGTCATCCACAATCGTACACAACGGCGAGGTAACCTGCTCGCCGATTCTACCGCTAAACAGGGAGGATTCTTTACGGTTAAAATCCCCCTCTAAACCGTGTCCGACCGCTTCGTGTAGTAAAATACCCGGCCAGCCCGCACCCAATACAATCGGCATTGAACCGGCGGGCGCAGGTACGGCGGCTAGATTCACAATCGCTTGCCGCACCGCTTCTGTCGCTAAATAAACCGCACGGCTGTCGCCTGTGTGGTGCGGTTCAAAAAACCAGTTTAGCCCGAAGCGCCCGCCCGCACCGGCACTGCCACGTTCACGTTTGCCGTTTTGCTCCACCAGTACCGATACGGACAAACGCACTAAAGGGCGGATATCGGCGGCAAGCGTGCCGTCAGTGGCACACACCAGCATTTCCTCATAAATTGCCGATAAATTAGCGTTTACCTGTATCACGCGCGGATCAGCACTGCGTGCGGTGCGATCCACCAAACGCAACAACTCGACCTTTTGCTCACGGCTTAGGGTGTCCAAAGGGTTGATTGAGGCATAGCGTTTCACCGCCTGCGTTGCCCGAAACGGTTGCACCGTTAATTTAGCGGGCTGCTGTGTGATACTGCGTGCCGCCATCGCACACTGTTCCAACTGATTTAGTGAGATCTGATCTGCGTAGGCAAAGCCGGTTTTTTCACCGGATACCGCTCGCACACCAACGCCGCGATCGATATAAAATCCGCCTTCTTTGATGATACTGTCTTCCAGCGACCAGCTCTCATCTTGGCTGAATTGAAAATAGAGATCGCCGTAATCAATTTGGCGGGTGGAAAAATGATCTAACACTCGGGTTAAATCGGCTAACTGTAACCCGCTCGGTTGGAGTAGGCTGTTTGAAACGTGGTTTAACATTGATAATCCTGAAAAATCAAAGGCTCGTTTGAGCCGTTACAAGCGGGGAGATTGTAAGGGAAATTTGCAAATTGGCGAAGTGAAATCCGCCAATCCTAATTATAAAAACATAATTGTACCTTTAGCGATAGGGTTTACTAAATCTCCCCTATCCCCTCTTTACTAAAGAGGGGGATCAGATCGCAGAATGTCGACAGCTCACCTCCCCAAAACGAGTTCCCCTCTTTCACAAAGAGGGGCTAGGGGAGATTTGGCAGAAGCAAAACCGACCGCTTGCGTTTAAAGCGGAAACAGCATCGGCACAAGAAACACCGAAAGCAACATCACCAACAGCATAAACGGTACGCCGACTTTGACAAAATCCATAAATTTGTAACCGCTTGGGGCAAGCACCATTGTATTCACCGGCGAAGAAACCGGCGTGATAAACGCAGATGACGCGGAAATTGCGACAATCATCGCAAAGGGTACCGGGGAATAGTGTAGCTGTTGGGCTATCGCTATCGCAATCGGCATCACCAAAATCGCAGTAGCGGTGTTGGAAATAAAGGCGTTAATCACCGCAGTAAATAAGAATAGCACGATCAGCATAAAGTGGATATCCAAATCCTGCATAATCTCCAGTAAGACACCGACCACCCAGTCTATCCCACCGGTTTTTTGCAGCGCAATCGAAAACGGCATCATTCCGACAATCAAGACAATGCTCGGCCAATGAATAGCGTTGTAAGCACTTTTCATATCTACACAGCGGAATTTGCCCAGCATTAAACAGGCGATCAGTGCGGCAATCACATTCGGCACAATCCCCGAAATCATCAGCACCACCATTGTCAGCACGGAAAACAGGGCGTGCGGTGCTTGGCTGATCGCCGGCGCAACATATTTGCTCTCCTCCGGTTCGTTCAGCAAGAAAAAATCCTTGTCGTTAGCCATTTTGAGTAGCTGATTCCACTCCCCCATTACCAACAAAACGTCCCCAAATTTTAGCGGAATGTCGATCATATTCTCTTGTAGTACTTTGCCGTCTCGTTTTAGCCCGACCACGCTCAAACCATATACCGAACGGAACTTCAGCTCGCTGATCGTTTTGCCGAGGCTCTCTGCCTCCGGCATTATCGAAAACTCCGACATTCCCACCGATTTGCTATGAGCGGAAAAATAGTCGCCTTTTAACGCTACATTGCGTAAGCCAAATTGCGTACAGAGCTGCTCGAAATTATCCACTTCGGCGCTGAGATCCATCAACAGAATATCTTTTTGGTTGATCGTGGTCGTGCCGTAAGCCGGTAACACAAGACTACGTAGCCGTTTGACCCGCTGAATAGCGATAATATTCAGCCCGTACTGGTGACGTAAATTCAGCTCGTTAATCGTTTTGGAGACAAACTCGGAATCCGCCCCGACCACAACCATTTTCGCCCGCCCTTGTAGCTGATAGGCTTCGATCAACTGTTGAATGGAAGCGCCCTTATGCTCGGTCTGCACGATTTCACCGTTATCCAGCCAGTTGCGGGCAATCAGCATATAGCCAATGCCCAAGATCAACACTGCCACGCCAATTGGGGTGAAACTGAAAAAGTTCAGCCCGTCAAAACCGGCTTTAACCAATTCGGAATGCGCCACTAAATTCGGTGGTGTTGCGATTAGGGTCATCATTCCGCTAATCAAGCCGGCAACGCTGAGCGGCATCATCAACCGTTTCGGAGAGATCCCCATTCCGTGGCAAATCGCCAGCACCACCGGAATAAAAATCGCCACAATCCCTGTCGAACTCATAAACGATCCCAAGCCTGCAATCGAGAGCATCAGCAAAATCAGCACCTTCACCTCATTTGCGCCCGCCACCTTCATCAGCCATTCGCTCACTTGATTGGCAATGCCCGTTCGTACCAAGCCTTCGCCGACAATAAACAGTAACGCAATCAAAATCACATTCGGATCGCTCAACCCGGCAAACACTTCATTGACGGTTAAAATGCCGCTTAAACTGAGCAGGGTAATCACCAGTAATGCGACAATATCCATTCGCCATTTATTGCGGATAAACTGCCACACGGCAAAAATTAACAGGGCAAGCACCCAAAAAAGCGGGGAGAGTAAAAAATCAGGCAATATCGAGTATAAAGTTGGCATAATGCAAAAAAGACAGGCTAAAAGTGATGAAATTATAACGACTTTTCAACAACAAGCGGGCGGTTTTGATCAAAAATTTGCAATCTTGTGTCGCAAACACACCGAAATCGCAATTGAAAGCAGTGTCGGCACATCACTGCGCATTTATCGCTTTTTGAAACAAGGTGATTTTTGACATTGAGTATCCGTTTCAAGCATTGAAGCAGCATTGTAAAACAGATAAAAAACGGCGGCACTCGCCACCGTCTAGGTTATTTTGTGTTATCTTTTTCCATTGACAATGCAGATTGAATACTGCGTTCAATGGTCGGGCGGCGGGAGTCATCTTCCGGCATCAACTTCAACATCATTCCCCACGTCATTGCCGCCATTTTGTAATCCTCTTTTTCAAAAGCATTAAAGGCGAGCAAGCCCAAAGCTTCCACATTGGTATGATCGACCCGTATCACCTCTTTCAACACATTTTCGCCCTGCTCTTTATCTTTCGGATCAGCGGAAAAGAGCAATACCTGCGCATAGCGTAACTTATATTGTAGATTATCCGGCTGTAACTGGCTGGCTTTGGAGAAACTGTCCAACGCTAATTGCCCATCGTCTAACGCCATACCGAGTTGCCCCAGCATAAACCAACTTTTATCGTCCTGCGGCGTTTTTTGTAGCTCAACCCGTAATGCCACCGCAAATTGGTTTAATTCTTGTTCGGATAAGGGTTCGCTCTCTTCGGATTTAATCCGCTCATAAAAATAAGCCAGTTTTTGATGGCTTTTCTCCAACATTGTGCCGCTAAACCACGAGCCTACCTGCCAATAGACACCGCCGCCCACCACGCCGATCAAGGCAATCAAGCTCATAAAGCCTACCTTACCCCAGTGGCTTTTAGATACTGTTGCGGGCGACCCTTGCGCGGGAATATCGTCTAATAAGCTCTGCTGTAACTCCAGTTTGGCTTGTTCGGCATCTTCTATCTTGCCCTGTTCAAACTCTTGTTCCACTTCTTGCAGGCGGTCAAAATAGAACGCCTTATTTAACGCATCACGTTTTTGCTGTGAATAGTCGCTCGGTTTGCGTAGCAGGGGGTAAAATGCAATGCCCCCAAGGATCAGGGTCATCACCCCGACAATTATCCAAAACGCCATCATTATTCCTTTTCGTCTAAAATCTGTTTTAAGCGATCCTGATCGGGCATTTTTGCACTATTTTGTGCGTTTTCGACCGCTTGTCCCGCTGATTTTTTGCCTTTAAACAGTACCAACGCACCGATTCCGATCAACAACAGCGGCATCAGCCACAACAACAGGGTCGCAGGTGTGAGCGGCGGATCGTAGGTAACAAAATGACCGTAACGTTCCACCATATATTCAACCACTTCCTCTTTGCGTTTACCCTGCTTCAACAGTTCCAACGTTTTGTTGCGCATATCGGTCGCAATCGTGGCATTAGAGTCCGCAATATTGTTATTTTGACACTGCGGGCAGCGTAGCTCTTGAATCAAACTGCGATAATCCGCCTCTTGCTGCGGCGTATCAAATTGATGGGTTTCTATGGCGGCAAATACGCTCGGCACATAAAAACATAGCAGAATTAAGATTTTTTTCATTATGGGTTGCTCTGTTTTAAGCCTTCATAAATCGGTTTTAATGTATCACGCCAAACAGTTGGATTAACATCACCTGCGTGGCGGTAATGAATTTTACCGTTGCCGTCAATAATAAAGGTTTCCGGTGCGCCATACACGCCCAAATCTAAGCCTAACGAACCTTTCGGGTCATAAATAATCGCTTTGTAAGGGTCGCCGTACTGTTGTAGAAATTTCAAGGCTTTGGCTCGTTCGTCTTTATAATCAATCCCGACAATCTCGACCCCCTGTTTTGCCAGTTCGGTGAGATACTGATGCTCGGCATAGCAAGTCGGACACCACGTTGCCCACACGTTCAACAAACGGGGCGAGCCGGTTTTGACGACATCCGCCGTCAGCAATTTATTGGCGTCCAACACGGATTCCAATTGAAAATCCGGTACGGTTTTGCCCACCAATGCGGATTCCAATGCTTTCGGGTCGTCGCCGTTTGCATTACGTTGCAACTGCACGATAAACGCAACGATCAAGCCTAAAAAAATAATCAAAGGTAAAAGCAGTTTTGTCTTCATTCTCTTTCTCAATTAATGAGTTGGTAAGCGGTAATGTCCGGTAATCTTAAACCGATGCAAAATATTCTCTTCTTGCGTTCCCCGCCCGATATTATGAATAATCAGTGGCGTGCCGTCCGCCGTTTTGCGATCCGATACAATCCCGATATGCACCAAATGGCGACCGAGATCCCAAGTTACAATATCACCGGCAAGATAGTCCCCTGTTGAAACGGTATAGCCTCGCCGCTGAAAATACGTGCGGATATTAGGCACACGGCGGTGATCAATATTACGGTCAGGCGCGTTTAACTGCCATTTATTCGGGTAAAGACGAAAATGCTTGCGCATATCTTCGTGAATGAGCTGCTGCAAATCTATTTTTTGCACGCACAATGCACGAATGACGACATCCGTACACACGCCTTTAACCGGATCAACATCGCCCATCGGATAATCCAAACGAGAATAGGCGGGATCGTAATACTTCGTTACCCCAATCTGCTTGCGGGCATCTTGAACTAACTGTGTCGGTGAATACGCCCATAGGTTACCACTGATGCAACAGCATAACCCAATTAACCACATTTTCCCTTGATCTAACACTAAATTTCCCCGATTTCACCCATAAAAACGAGCAATAGATTGCCCTATTGCTCGCTGCGGTCAGTTAAGTGTGGCAAAAAGTTCGCCCATACGGGTCGGCTCACCGGCGGTTAAATGCGGTGCAAGCTCAACCGCCCCTTTCGGAAATAAGTTAATCACCGTTGAACCTAACTGGAATGCGCCCATCTCCTGTCCCTTTTTCAGATGAACAGCGGTTTCACCTTCGGGCAAATAATCGTACTGTACCACCTCTTTGGCACGGGGCGGATTGATCACCCCCGCCCAAACGGTACTGATGCTGGCGGTAATAGTCGCACCAACGAGAATTTGCACCATTGGACCAAACGCCGTGTCAAACACACAAATCACCCGTTCATTACGGGCAAACAAATTTGGCACGTGTTGCGCCAAAAACGGATTCACCGAAAATAACTCACCCGGCACATAAATCATCTTGCGCAAGGTCGCATCACACGGCATATGCACACGGTGATAATCACGGGGCGATAAATAGGTAGTCATAAATGTCCCGTGTTTAAATTGTTGCGCCAACGCCGGATCATTTGCAAGCAAGGTCTCAAGAGTAAAATAATGCCCTTTCGCCTGCAACAGGCGGTTATCGTTAATCTGCCCTGCTTCGCTGACGCAACCGTCCGCCGGTAAGCACAATGCCTGCATATCGGCATTGATCGGGCGGGCATTCTCTTTTAATTTGCGAATAAAAAACGCATTGAAAGAGGCATAATCGGCAGGCTGCGATTTTTCCGCTTCCGCCCAATTCACTTGGTATTTTTTCGCAAACAGTTTAATAATGAAATGGCTCACCGCCCCCCATTCACGCTCAGCCAACCAACCGGCTGCACGGGTTAGCCCCAGTTGCGGCATTAAATATTGAAATGCAATTTTCGCTCGCGCCAAATAGGTTGGACGCGGATAAGTTTCTAACGGCATAATCACCCTTTTATTACGGATTTAAATTCAATAAAAGGAATATAGTATCAGTTTCAGATAGGCATAGACAAGGAAAGAAAGGGAGAGCAAGCGGTCAAGTTGCCGATGATTTTTGCAAAAAATCACGCTGAACTCACCGCTTGACGTAAAAAAACCAACCTTTCGGCTGGTTTTATTTTATCCGATTTAACCTTGTGAGGAAATGCGTTTCATATCCGTCATATAGCCGCGTAATTCTTGACCGATAAGTTCAATCGGGTGGTTACGGATCGCATCGTTTACATCACGAAGGGTAACATTGTCGATCTCTGCCGTTGGAGTCGGTTCGCCCAAGTCGCCTTTTTGTAGCGTTGGGATAATCTCTTTAGCTAAAATCGGGGTAGCTACGTTGGCAAATAAGTAGTTACCGTATTCCGCCGTATCGGAAATCACCACGTTCATTTCATACAAGCGTTTACGGGCAATGGTGTTGGCGATTAACGGTAATTCGTGCAATGATTCGTAGTAGGCGGATTCTTCGTAAATACCGCTTGCCACCATTGTGTCGAACGCTAATTCCACGCCGGCTTTGACCATTGCGACCATTAACACGCCGTTGTCGAAATATTCTTGTTCGCTAATCCGGATACCTTCGCCGTTCGGCGCATTTTCAAAGGCGGTTTTGCCGGTTTCTTCACGCCATTTAAGTAAGTTGGCATCGTTATTTGCCCAATCCGCCATCATTGTGGCAGAAAACTCGCCACTGATAATGTCGTCCATATGTTTTTCAAACAAGAACGCCAATTTTTCTTTAATTTGTTCGGCAAGCTCGAAAGCACGCAATTTAGCACTGTTGGAGAGGCGATCCATCATTAACGTAATACCGCCTTGTTTTAACGCTTCGGTAATGGTTTCCCAGCCGTATTGGATCAATTTGCCTGCGTATGCCGGATCTTTGCCTTCCGCCACTAATTTATCGTAGCAAACGATAGAACCGGCTTGTAACATTCCGCATAAAATGGTTTGCTCGCCCATCAAGTCGGATTTCACTTCCGCCACGAAAGAGGATTCCAACACGCCGGCACGATGACCTCCCGTTGCCGCTGCCCACGCTTTAGCAATCTCTAACCCTTCGCCTTTCGGGTCGTTTTCAGGGTGAACGGCGATCAGGGTCGGTACGCCAAAACCGCGTTTGTACTCTTCACGCACTTCCGTCCCCGGACATTTCGGTGCAACCATTACTACAGTAATATCTTTGCGGATTTGCTCGCCCACTTCGACAATATTCAAACCGTGAGAATAGCCTAACGCTGCGCCCTGTTTGATTAGCGGCATTACGTCCGCCACCACTTTTGAGTGCTGTTTGTCCGGCGTTAAATTGATCACTAAATCGGCTGTTGGGATCAACTCTTGATATGTACCGACTTTAAAGCCGTTCTCTGTTGCACGCACAAAAGAGGCACGTTTTTCAGCAATCGCTTCCGGACGCAATGCGTAAGCAATATCCAAGCCGCTATCACGCATATTTAAACCTTGGTTTAGCCCTTGCGCACCGCAGCCGACAATCACGATTTTTTTGCCTTTTAGGAAATCCGCTTCGCTTGCAAATTCGTTGCGATCCATAAAACGGCAACGCCCTAATTGGTCTAATTGCTGACGTAAGTTTAACGTATTGAAATAATTCGCCATTGTGTATTCCTTTCAAAAGATGTTGTGAATTGACGTGAGTCAGTATAGCCAATCTTTTAGATTGCGGAAAGTGATATTATTGAAATTTGTTATTGTGATATGTGCAATTATGCATTCCGCCGTATTTTGCAAATTCTGCACGTAATCTTACCGCTTGCTTTCAGATCTGATGTGAATCGGCTATAATTCCCCATATTTTCACCTCTTATTCAACAGAAGGAAACCAAAATGGGCTTAGAAAACGTACCAGCCGGTAAAGCATTACCGGACGATATTTATGTTGTGATTGAAATTCCGGCAAATTCTGATCCGATCAAATACGAAGTGGATAAAGAAAGCGGCGCGTTATTCGTTGATCGCTTTATGGCAACGGCAATGTTCTATCCAGCAAACTACGGTTATGTAAACAATACGCTCTCTTTAGACGGCGATCCGGTTGATGTATTAGTGCCAACCCCTTACCCGCTCCAACCGGGTTCGGTCATTCGTTGTCGTCCGGTCGGCGTGTTAAAAATGACCGATGAATCCGGTCAAGATGCGAAAGTAATCGCCGTACCGCACACCAAATTAAGCAAAGAGTACGATCATATTCAAGATGTCGGCGATATTCCGGCATTACTCAAAGCCCAAATCCAACACTTCTTCGAAAGCTACAAAGCCTTAGAAGCGGGAAAATGGGTGAAAGTGGACGGCTGGGAAGGCGTTGAAGCCGCTCGCCAAGAAATTTTAGACTCTTTTGAACGTGCTAAAAAATAATGCAAGAATGAACTAATACGAAATGCCAAAGCCAAACCTGTTGCTTTGGCATTTTTATTTCAAGGACACCAAAATGATCTTAAAACCTCTCCGTACCCTTGCATTGATTGCAAGTTTTTCGACCCTACTGACCGCTTGCGTAACCACTGCCTCCATCAATAATGATGCGGCACACAACTACGCCCAAGTTAAGCAACAAGCCCAAGCACAAAATGCGGTGGATACCATCTCCACTACGGCAAAACGCATTCACACCGTCTTCAATCAAATGAAACCCTATGCGGAAAAAGCCAATAAAACCGGCGTGCCGTTTCAATGGGAAATTACCGTGCTAAAATCCAACGAACGTAATGCGTGGGCAATGCCCGGCGGCAAAATGGCATTTTACACCGGCTTAGTTGATGCACTTAACTTAACTAATGACGAAATCGCCGTGGTAATGGGGCACGAAATGGCACACGCACTGGAAGAACACGGGAAATCGAACCGCACCTTTAGCACCGTAACCGGCGTACTGGCACAAGTAGGCTCAATCGCATTACAAACACAAGGGATTCAAACCAACTACGGCGGCGTCGATCTTGTCGGCACATTGGCAGATTTAGGCTTAAATAAACCCTTCTCCCGCAGCCAAGAAACCGAAGCAGACGAAGTCGGCTTAATGCTGATGGCACAAGCAGGCTATAATCCGGAAGCCGCTCCGACATTGTGGGAAAAAATGAGCAAAGCCAAAGGCACATCGGACAGCGGATTAGCCAGCCTTGCCTCCACCCACCCAAGCAACGTCAGCCGTCAGGCAAACCTCGCCCGTCTCGTCCCAAAAGCGAAAGCCATTTATCAGGCTCGCCAACAATAACGGACAAGCGGGCAGTTCAGGACACTTTTTTGCAAAACCTTTGGGATTTCCAAAGGTTTTTTATTCTTAAGGCTTTTTTAAGATTTATTTGCTTTAATAACCTCAACCAAGCAATAATGCTGAGGTAATTTCAATTTATCACTCTAAAGGAAAGTTATTATGAAAAAGGTTTTTACACTCGTCTCTTTATTTGCCCTATCTTCTTTCGCTAATGCCGGTTTTAACGGAAATCAATCAGCCGGCGGCGGTTTTTCTCAAGACGGAAAAACGTTACCGAGTGCCATCACCACAGTTGCACAAGCGCTAAAAGCACAAGATGATGCACCGGTACAATTAACCGGCTATATCACCCGCCAAATTGATAACGATGAATTTATGTTCAAAGATAACAGCGGCGAAATCAAAATTGATGTTGAAGATGAAGCGTGGCAAGGGCAAAATATCACCCCGAAAAACAAAATCACTATCTACGGCAAAGTCGATAAAGATTGGCATAATTCGGTAGATGTTTACCGCATTCAAAAACACTAAACAGATGAAGTGGCAGCAATGCCACTTTTCATTTTTATCACGAACGGAACAGTTTAATGCGCATTTTATTGATTGAAGATGATTCACTCATCGGCGAAGGTCTTAAAATCGGTCTAACCAAAAACGGATTTAGCGTGGATTGGTTCAGCGACGGTAAAACCGGTCTGAATGCACTCACGTCTGCCCCCTATGACGCCGTAGTGCTGGATCTCACCCTACCGAAAATGGACGGTCTGGATATTCTCAAGCAGTGGCGAGGCGCAAACCAAGATGTACCGGTGCTGATTTTAACCGCACGGGATACCCTAGACGAACGCATTGCCGGCTTACAACGGGGCGCTGACGACTACCTCTGCAAACCTTTTGCCCTTGCCGAAGTCGTTGCCCGCCTACAAGCCCTAATTCGCCGACGCTACGGTCAGCTCAATCCAATCATTGAACATAGTTCGGTTAAATTTGATCCTAACCAACGTAAAGTCTATCTCAACGAGCAAGAAATCGCTCTCACCACCAAAGAATACACGTTGCTCGAACTCTTTATGCTCAATAAAGAACGGGTGCTCACCCGCAGCACCATTGAAGAAAAACTCAATAGCTGGGACGAGGAAATGAGCAGCAACGCTCTGGAAGTGCATATTTACAATTTGCGCAAAAAGCTCGGTAAACAATTTATTCGCACGGTACACGGTATCGGCTACGCATTAGGGCAAACCGATGACACTGATTAAAAATGCCAGCCTGCGTTTTCGCTTAATTGTCGTTATCTCATTGACAGCGTTGATAATTTGGACGATCTCCACGACTGTTGCGTGGTTTCAAGCCCGCCAAGAGATCAACACGGTATTTGACGCTCAACAAATCTTATTTGCCAAGCGGCTGGCATCGTCTAATCTACACACTCTACTTACTGATCACCCTCCGGCCCATAAAATCAAAAAACCGAAAAAGCGGAAACGCCACCTCGATTTTGACGATGATGCGTTGGCATTCGCCGTCTTTACTGAAGATGGCGAAAAGGTGCTGAGCGACGGACATAGCGGCAATTATTTTAATTATGCCAGTTACACCCCCGAAAATGATTTTTCGATCGCCCGCTTAGACGGCGATGATGACGACTGGCGGATTTTTTGGCTACCGACTGCCGACCACCTTGTCATTGCCGTCGGGCAAGAAATTGATTATCGAGATGATATGGTCGAAGAAATGGTACTCAGCCAAATGTGGATTTGGTTTGCCAGTTTACCGTTACTGATTGGGTTGGTGATTTGGATTATCAATCGGGAACTGCACAGCCTCAAACAAGTGAGCCAACAGTTGCAACAACGCACACCGGAAGATAACCAAGCGCTCTCAACAGATGTGCCGACCGAAATTCTGCCATTGGTACAAAATCTCAACCGCTTTTTCGATCGCACCGCAACAATGCTCTTGCGGGAACGGCGTTTTACGTCCGATGCCGCCCACGAGCTGCGTAGCCCCTTGGCTGCGTTAAAAATCCAAACGGAAATCGCTCAAATTGCTGGTGATGACGCACTTCTACGGGAAAAAGCCCTCAACAACCTCACACAAGGGATTAACCGAGCAAGCCAACTGATCGAGCAACTGCTGACCCTATCTCGACTGGATAATCTCACTGAATTAGACGGGCTGGAAGCAATCCATTGGGAAAAACTCCTGCCTTCACTACTGGGCGAACTCTATTTCAACGCACAAAAACGCCATATCGATCTTGCCTTTGAGCCAATTACCGCCCCCAAAAAACAACAAGGGCAGCCGTTACTTTTAGCTTTGATGATACGAAATCTAGTCGAAAATGCGATCAAATATTGTCCCGAAGGGACGCAAGTCCGCCTTTCCCTTGAAAGCGACAAGCTCACTATCGCCGATAATGGCGGCGGAGTGGACGATAATGATTTAACTAAACTCGGGCAGCGGTTCTACCGCCCCGCAGGGCAAAACGAAAAAGGCAGCGGGTTAGGCTTATCCATTGTCCGCCGTATTGCCGAGCTTCACCACTATCAACTCAAAATCGAAAACGGTTATGAAATTAACGGACAAAAAGGCTTAAAAATCACCCTTTTTTTCTAAAAGAAAGCGGTGATTTGAAGCGGCAATTCGATATGCGAGAAAATTTTACTCCTAATGGTGATCCACAAGACGAGCTTATCCATATTCAAACTAAACTAAAAATCAAGTTGATCGGGGTGTAACCCAAGAGCCGCTGCAATTTTCTCACGGCTTTTTTTGCGCAATGTTTGCGCACTTTCCTGCTGACTGTAGGCGGATTGGCTAATACCAAGCCGCTGTGCAACTTCTGCTTGAGTTAAACCTAAATGCTCACGCCACGCACGCACAGCGGAGTAATTGTTATCAAGTGCAATAGCAGCAACGCTATCGGGTATGCCTGTTTCAAGCGGGTTATTAAAACCCGCTTTCTGTTTGAGCCATTCTAACGTTGCGATCGGCATAACAGCAAATTCAGGCATACCGTTTGAGCCGTTGATATATTGGACATTAGTAAGTGCGTTCATCTCGTTTTTTTACCTCTTCAACGGAAATAATGTTCATTGTTTGTCCGACCAAGTTAAACATAACACGGTAGTTCCCTACCCGAAAGCGATACATATATTGGTGATTCACCAGTGGCTTGACATTCTGACAAAACGGAAATTTACCCAATTCCTCACTGCATTTACGGCGAATATCTGCCCCTGTTGGGATTTTTCTAAGCTGTTTTAAGGCTTTCTTCTGAAAAATGATCGCTTTCATTAGGCATATCTATATTAGTTTTAATGACTTTATTATAAGTTATTTTATAAGTTTTTAAAGGTTTTTATATGAGTATTGTGCGTGAATTAGTCACGAAGCCGACTTATGCCTACAATAATTCGGGGTTAAAAAATTTGTCGCTGAAGCCAAGCAAGCTAGAAAGACCACTTAAACCAACGTAAGCTAATATAGATAGAAAGCAATATTACACATCATAGAAACCCATTACACTGGCTTGGGCGAGGATATGCCCTTGCATTGCGAAATGGAGATCGTTAAAGCGAAAGCCCTGCGCTAAATCCAATTTGGTATCCAGAGCATAAACGATCAACTCATAACGATGCAAACAGTTTGGGGGCGCCATTCCGCCATAGCCGGACGCTTCCGCCACATCAAATTTACCCAACACACTCGCCCAACTGTTTGCTCCTTGCAGATAATCGGTCGCGGTTAAACTTTCATTTTCTTGCACCGAAGTACGCTCTAAGTTAGCAATCAGCCAGTGAATCCACACAAAGCCGCTGGCGGTAATTGCATCTTTATCTTCCAATACTACCGCAAAGGATTTTGTCCCTTCGGGCGCATTTTGGATCTCAAAGGGAATAGAATAGGTCGGCATACCGTTCGGGCTAAATTGCGAACCTCGCTTGCCGTATTTATCCTCAAATACCCCGTTTTGAATTGCGGAACTGATAACAATCATCATAGACTCCTTACTGGTTAAAATTAAAATGCGTGGCTATCATACCTTGCAAGCGGTGAGTTTATCACTTTTTCTTGCAAAATTATCAAAATAAGAGCTGAGCGATCCGTCATTTAAAATTTGATGAAAAAGAAATAGTATTAATATAAAACTTAACTTTATAAATTCAAATATAATTAGGTAATTTGATAATCTCCTAATATAAGTCGTTGAGCTTTTTGATTTATTTTATAGTTGCATATTTTCCTGATTAACTAACCGCTTGTTTAACATCTTTTTTATTATCAAGTCGTTTATTTAATCTATTTAAAGCAGATTCAGCAACATCTTTATGCTTATCATTAGCTAATCTTTCTAAAATATGTATTGGGCATTTTACATTTATTGCTATCCTTTGCCGAACAGTATAATTCTTATCATTAGATAATAATTCAAAGGTGTCTAATAAAATTCGGCGTTTTGTAGCAACTTCGTAACGAATATTATCATCTTGACTATATGCTAATTTTGCCAGAACGAAAGGAGGGACAAAATATTGTACAATAGCATATTCTAATTCAGGATATTTATCAATAATATCCAACCAAATCTGCTCATCATCTATTTCTACTTTGGGGAAATGGGGTAAATCAAGGTTTTCGTCCCATATCTTTTTAAAATATTCAGCACTATTATGTATCCTCCGTTAAACACTCTAATAATTCAGTAAAACCGTTGCAGATAAGTTCTAAAGGTTCGCCTTCATAGTAGGGTATTTCGTGGTCGAAAAAATAGATTTTGCCATCAGGGGATAGTACGATAAAATTTCCGCCAACCGTAGTTGCAATGGGCAGTCCGTAATATTTGATTTCTTCCAGAATTTCAACATCGGTGTTTGAATAAATATCAACTAAAGAGGCAGATTTATCTTCCGATTTAAAACAAAGAAAATAGCTAATAACATCTAATTCGCTAATACAGGGTTTTGAGGGATCACCACCATTAAATTTAAGTAGAAACTGTACATAATCAATAGGTAGTTTATAGCCGATCACACATTCAAAATCAGCTATTTCCTGCTCACTTACACGGTAGTTGCTCTCATAGGCTCGGATTAAGATTTTCTTCCTTCGTTTATCAAGCCGAATAAAATGTTTTTCCATCATTTCAACCTCTTCGGGCGATAAACCGTATTTTTTGAAAGTTAATTCTGACATTGTTTTCTCCTTCAATTAAGTGAAGTATATCTATAAAGCGTTCAATCTATTTCTCGCTTTTAATGGGTGAATTATGCATATCATTAAAAATAAGCAAAAAGAATGAGTATTATCAATGGAGCAATAAATTTTAACAGTCTAAAATACCCTGTAAGATGTATTTTGCATTCTTAAGTTAAATACACATATGACATTAGAAAAAATGCGAACATATTTTACTATGTTCGCATTTCTCTTCATTTAAAGTGCTTCAATCGCTCGGTATTGAGTCTGCAATTTCTCAAGTCCCGCTTGATACTCTGCCATTTTTTCACGCTCTTTGTTGATTACCGCTTCCGGTGCTTTGGCAACAAAGGCTTCGTTACCGAGTTTACCCTCAATGCGTTTTACCTCATTGGTGAGTTTGTCGATCTCTTTGGTTAAACGGGCAAGCTCTGCCTCTTTGTTGATAAAGCCCGCCATTGGCACCAGCACTTCCATATTGCCGACCAATTTGGCAACGGAAAGCGGCGCTTCTGCCCCTGCCTGAATGGCTTGAACATTTTCTAACTTCGCCATTGCTTTTAGCAAGCGGTCGTTTTCCGCCAAAATTTTGCAATCGCTCTCTTGTGCGTTGCGGATCAACAATTCTAACGGTTTACTTAGTGCAATATTGCTTTCGGCACGGATATTCCGTACCGCCACAATCACCTCTTTCAACCAGCCGATTTGCGCCAGTGCGGTCGGATTTTCTAAGGTTTCGTCATATTGCGGGAACGGTTGCAACATAATAGTGTCGCCTTCCACGCCGGCAAAGCCTTTCACTTTCTGCCAAATTTCTTCGGTAATAAACGGAATAATCGGGTGAGCCAAACGCAACAATTTTTCCAATACATTGAGTAACGTATCGCACGCCCCACGCTTTTCTGCCACCGAACCTTGTGCAAATACCGGTTTGGTCAGCTCCAAATACCAGTCGCAGAATTGATTCCAAGTAAATTCATACAGCGCGTTGGCTGCCATATCGAAACGGTATTGGCTAAGTGCCTCACGAAAAGTTTTCACCGTATTGTTAAATTCCGCCTGAATCCAGCAATCCGCCAAGCTAAAGGTTTTCTCGCCCTCGCCCAATTCGAGCGCATTCATATTCATCAGCACATAGCGGCTCGCGTTCCACAATTTGTTGCAGAAATTGCGGTAGCCCTCAAGGCGTTTCATATCCCAGTTGATGTCCCGACCGTTGCTCGCTAACGCAGCCAAGGTAAAGCGTAACGCGTCCGTGCCGTGCGGCGCGATCCCCTCTGGGAACTGCTTAGTGGTGGACTTGGCAATTTTTTCTGCCAGTTGCGGCTGCATCATATTGCCGGTACGTTTTTCCAATAACGCCTCAAGGCTGATACCGTCAATCATATCAATCGGATCAAGCACGTTCCCCTTAGACTTTGACATTTTCTGCCCTTGTTCATCACGGATTAACCCCGTTACATAGACGGTTTTGAACGGCACTTGCGGTTTACCGTTTTCGTCCTTGATGAAGTGCATCGTGAACATAATCATTCGGGCAACCCAGAAGAAAATGATGTCAAAGCCGGTGATTAACACATCGGTCGGGTGGAACATTTTCAGCTCTTTGGTTTGTTCCGGCCAGCCGAGGGTGGAGAACGTCCATAGCCCCGATGAGAACCACGTATCCAACACGTCTTCATCTTGAGTTAAAGGTAAATCCGCCGGCAGATTATGTTTTTGACGGGCTTCCTCTTCGCTACGGGCAACGTAGATATTACCCGCTTCGTCATACCACGCCGGAATACGATGTCCCCACCATAACTGGCGAGAAATACACCAATCTTGAATATCCCGCATCCACGAGAAGTAGAGATTTTCATACTGCTTCGGCACAAATTGAATTTCGCCGTCTTCCACCGCTTTAGTCGCCACTTCCGCAAGCGGTTTAACGCTCACATACCATTGATCCGTTAAATACGGCTCAATCACCACACCGGAGCGGTCGCCGTAAGGGCGTTTTAACTCGTGCGGTTCGATTTTTTCTAAATAGCCTTCCGCCTCTAAATCTGCCACGATTCTTTTACGCGCCTCAAAGCGATCCAAACCACGATAACGCTCAGGGGCATTTTCGTTTAAGGTCGCATCAGGGTTCATCAAGTTGATGATTTCAATATCGTGGCGTTTGCCCACTTCGTAGTCGTTGAAATCGTGTGCCGGTGTGATTTTCACACAGCCTGTCCCAAATTCAGGGTCTGGGTAAGGGTCAGCAACCACCGGAATGATACGGTCTGTCATCGGGACGTGTACCATTTTACCGATCACATCTTTATAACGCTCATCATCAGGGTGAACCGCCAAACAGCCGTCCGCTAAAATCGTTTCCGGACGGGTGGTCGCAATGTGCATATAACCGCCGCCAAAGGTTTCGGACTTATCCACAAACGGGTAGCGAACGTGATACATAAAGCCTTTTTCATCACGATTTTCCACTTCCAAATCCGAAATAGCGGTACGAAGTTTCGGATCCCAGTTTACCAAACGTTTGCCTCGGTAAATCAGACCCTCTTCGTGCAAGCGAACAAAGACCTCTTTTACCGCATTGGATAAACCTTCGTCCATTGTAAAACGTTCACGATCCCAGTCGATCGAGTTACCTAACCGGCGCATTTGCTGGCTGATTGTCCCGCCTGAATAGGCTTTCCAATCCCAGATTTTGTCGATAAATGCTTCACGCCCGTAATCGTGGCGAGTTTTGCCCTCTTCGGCAGCGATTTTACGCTCCACCACCATTTGCGTGGCGATACCTGCGTGGTCAGTACCCGACTGCCACAGGGTATTATGCCCTTCCATACGGTTAAAACGGATTAATGTATCCATTAAGGTTTGCTGGAATGCGTGCCCCATATGCAAACTCCCCGTTACATTCGGCGGCGGAATCGCAATACAGTAACTCGGCACGTTCGGATTTTCGGTCGGTTTAAAATAACCTTGCTCTTCCCAGTGTTTATACAGGGCTTGTTCTACCGCAGACGCCTCAAAGCGATCTGCCATTTGGAAATTTTTTGTCATTGGATTTCTCGTTTTTTATGTCTTATTATTAAAATAATGTATTTTTACATCTTCTATCAAAATATCTAATTTCTCTATTATATAATCTCTATGAATTCCGATAACATCTTTCTGATTTCTATGCTCAATACCAATGCCCAAAAATAAAAACATGTTGTCAAAAAAATCTATAGGATTATCTATTTTTTTAATATCAATACTACCAGGCTTTCTATATAAAAAAATTGCTCCGCCACTCATTCCTTTAAAGCTATATCCTTTTTCCTTTACAATATCATCTCTTGCATAGTGAACATTTTTTAAATCTTCATATCCCCAAATAAGATTATCTTCTATTTTCTTGAATTTTATATTAGCAGTTAATGCCTGCATAAAGTGAAATCTATCAACTCCAAATTCATCTTTTTAAGGCTGTTTTTCATAATCTTTTTAGGATCTTTTGTATTATGGAAATTTTGAGATTTTTTCAAAGGAAATCCAGACCATCCAAAGAAATATTAAAGTAATATATCTTGAAAACTCTTCTTTTGTCATAATTCCTTACCTAAGTATCGTTAATAACGCTCGTCTCTGATGAGAGCCTTCGATGTTTTAGCACCCACCAAAAAACTAGTCTTATCTTTTTACAAGCGATCTAGTTTTAGTGTTTTTTGAAAAATTTTCTAAAAATCCTATTGCTTGTAACCCAACTCCAAAAGCTCATTCCGTAGATTTTCACACCACTCAGACAATCTTTCTGCAATCTGCATAACTTTTCCATTTTCGATATGAAAAACGACTTCGGGCATTTCGGCAGAATTGTCGTAAATTAACGCTTCATCACAAAATGAAAGTACGGTAATTAAATTTTTTCGGCTAATATCGAACCGTTGGCGGATTGTTTGTTCATCAATAAAATGTCCACCTGCTTGTACTCGTGCTTTAACACGATCTAAATTAATGGAAACTTTATTTACACCAACATAATTTAATCGAACAAAAAAGCCCTGCTCTTTTGCCTGTTTCATTCGATGTAGAACAGATTTACCCGAAAGGGTAGATTCCATTGAAAAAGAGATCTGATTTTTCAATGCAAACTTAAATAACTCAACGGCTTTTCTACCCGCCTCAATATCAACAAGGCGTGGATTCCTCGGATTGATTTCCATTGCGATATGATCTGAATCAATCACAATTTGAACAGTATCCCTATTAAAACCACGTAATGTTGTTTTACCTGCACCGTTTGTACCACAATAGAAAATAGCCAAATTATTTTGCATATTCAATAATTTCTTCGTGTCCGTCTGGATAATGGCGAACAATATTCCCATTCGGTCGCATAAACGTCAGCACCTCGCGTTTTTTCTTATCGTCCATCCACGCCCTAAATTGAATCTGTAATTGGCGTTGATGTTCTTTAATCTGTTCGATTTTGGTCATTTTATTTCCCCTAATGACGCTCGACTCCATCGAATACCTTAATTTAGTTCCTACCAAAACCACTTTTATCATTTCGCTTACAGATTTTCGCAGAAATCTGATCGCTTGTAATCCACTCACAGCAAACCGTACGCAGTTACGATCAGCCTTCTTCGGCTAAGTGAACCACTTATAGCTCTCTATTATCTTCTAAGTACGTAATTTATAAATTTCAAATAGATCAAGCGTAGATAATTCAGTAAAAGATTTTGATTACCATATCATCGTTGCTCCGTCCCTAACTGCCAACCCAACTGCCTATACTGTTTATAACGTTCTCGTGCTTGGGCTTTGGCGGTTTCTTCCACAGGGACAAAATCAATGATGTGGTTAAAACTGTTAATAAATTCCAGCAGCTCCGTTTGTAAGGTAATCAGCACATCTCGGCGTTGGGCGTTGCGTTTGCCTTTCCACGCAATTTCTATCGGCGTGGCGTAAGTGGTTACTTCGCCGCTCAAATTGTGTGGGACGAAATCGTCCGCGTCCCTCGCCCAAAGGGCTTCATCTAATTTGAGTGCCTGTTGTTCCGTTTCACAACTCACGATCACCCGTTTGCCCTGCCGCCACAGTTGTGCGGCGAGATCGCAGGCAAGAGCTTCTGCGGCGGTCAGTTCGCCGTCATCGGTTTGGTTGAGTAGATAAAACTGAACCTGTTTCACGCTGTCCTCAATTAAAACGGGCAAATAAACGGCTAATTCTAGCCTAATCTGCTCTAAATGAAAAATGCAAGCGGTCGGTTTTGCTAATTTTTTTGCAAATCCAACCGCTTGCGTTGTCAAAACCCCAAGCCCACCCTCGTTTTCAGGTTAATCAATACCGTGGTGCTACCTTATACAATGTATGAATACGCAATGAACAGTACGGGGCGACACAGTATCGGGTGAAACTGCCCTTCGTTTCTATCATTGGTGTGCTTGTTACGCTAAGCGAGCGTGGTATTCGCCTTAACCTGAAAACGCCTAATATATTATAAATCGTTCAGCCAGTTTGCCTGCTGAATTTGGGTATCCAGTAGGCGATGCTGCTTGGCAACCTCGTCTGCCTGTTGGCGAATTTGCTTAATATTAACGGCGGCGAGGGATTTAATTTCACTGCGGCTATAACGGGATTGTTCCGGCATTGCGGCATTGGCGAGGCTGATTAAGGTGGAATGATAGGCTTTGAGGCGATCCCGTTCCGCCAATGCCGCCACCATCATTGTGCCATTTTCGAGCTGAATGCGGTTGTTGGCAAGGTTGATTTTAACAATCAACGCAGAGAGCTGTGCCGCCGCTGTTGAATATTCATCAAGCAATATTGCTGGATCTTCGGCGGGCTGTTCGCCCTCTTGGTATTGTGCATTCTGTTGCAACCGTTGATTGAGTTGCGCCAAGCGGCGTTGTAAGTCTGCCCGCTCTATCAGGGCTTCGGCAAGTTTCATTTATTTTCTCTTTGTGAACTTCTTTATAATCGGTTACTCTAATGCACGGATTGGGCAATTTCAATCTAAAAAACGACTATTTACATTTATAAGAGGAGTTTAAAATGGGTTTATTTGATTTCGTGGCAGACATCGGTCGCAAAGTGTTTAACAAACCGGAAGAGGCATCAAAAGCCGTTACCGAGCATTTAGCGGAAGATAATCCGGGCGTGCAAGACGTGAATGTCGTGGTTGAAAACGGCACGGCAACGATCAGCGGTGTTGCCTCCAGTGCAGCGGCGGTTGAAAAAGCGGTACTTATGGCAGGCAACATTGCCGGCATCAATAACGTCAATATTGACGGTGTAGAAATTGCCAACGGCGAGCAAGTCGCAGGCGAAGATGAGTTTTATGTGATCGAAAAAGGCGATACTTTATGGAAAATCGCCGAGAAAGCCTACGGTAACGGTGCAAAATACACAGCGATCGTTGAGGCAAACAAAGAAGTGATTAAAGACGCAGACAAAATTTTCCCGGGTCAAAAAATTCGTATCCCGAAAAGCCTTTAATCTGAATTGATCGCCAAGTGGAAAGCGGAATCTATTCCCTTTCCACTTTTTATTTTCAAAAGCGAGTGAAATTTAAGCATAACCGTCAAGAATAATGCGCTTTCCGCACCAGCATACCAAAAGCACTCGACAGAAAGCTGACGGAACGTTACAATTTCTGCCTATTTTTTATCTGAATACTATAATCTAATCGAGGTTTAGAATGTCATTTTCTCTTGAAACATTGGAAGGCTTACAACGCCGTGCCACTCTTACTGTTGCAGCCGACAAAATTGAAGCGGCTTACAAGGAACAACTAAAAGGCTATGCCAAAAACGCCCGTGTTGACGGTTTCCGCAAAGGTAAAGTGCCGCACAGCATCATTGAACAACGTTTCGGTTTAAGCGCACGCCAAGATGTGTTATCCGATGAAATGCAACGTGCATTTTTTGAAGCGGTGATCGGCGAAAAAATCAACCTTGCCGGTCGCCCGACTTTCACCCCAAATAACTATCAGCCGGGTCAAGATTTCACATTCACCGCAACGTTTGAAGTCTTCCCTGAAGTTGAATTAAAAGGCTTAGAAAATATTGAAGTGGAAAAACCGGTTGTCGAGATCACCGAAGCAGATTTGGACAAAATGGTTGATGTGTTACGCAAACAACAAGCCACTTGGGCGGAATCACAAGAAGCGGCGAAAGCCGATGATCGTGTAACTATCGACTTTGTAGGTTCTGTGGACGGTGAAGAATTTGAAGGCGGCAAAGCAAGCGATTTCGTCTTAGCGATGGGTCAAGGCAGAATGATTCCGGGCTTTGAAGACGGTATTGTCGGACACAAAGCCGGCGAGCAATTTGATATTGATGTAACTTTCCCGGCAGAATACCACGCTGAAAACTTAAAAGGTAAAGCAGCGAAATTTGCGATTACCTTGAAGAAAGTCGAAAATATGGTATTGCCTGAATTAACCGAAGAGTTTGTGAAAAAATTCGGTAATGCAAAATCCGTTGAAGAATTGCGTGCGGAAATCAAGAAAAATATGCAACGTGAGTTGAAAAATGCGGTAACTAACCGTGTGAAAACCCAAGTGATCAACGGCTTACTGGCGCAAAACGAAATTGACGTACCGGCAGCCGCCGTTGCAGAAGAGATCGAAGTATTACGCAACCAAGCGGTACAACGCTTCGGTGGTAAACCGGAAATGGCAGCGCAATTACCGGCAGAATTATTTGAAGCGGACGCTAAACGCCGTGTTCAAGTCGGCTTATTACTTTCCAGCGTCATCGGCACAAACGAGTTAAAAGTCGATGAAAAACGTGTGGAAGAGACCATCGCTGAAATCGCTTCCGCTTACGAACAGCCGGCAGAAGTCGTTGCTCACTATGCGAAAAACCGCCAATTAACCGACAATATCCGCAATGTCGTGTTAGAAGAACAAGCGGTTGAAGCGGTATTAGCAAAAGCGAAAGTAACGGAGAAAGCCGCCTCTTTCGATGAAATTATGGCACAACAGGCTGCTTAATTAAGTGTATTATCGGGCGTTATGCCCGATAATCGTGTCTTTATTTAATGCAAGCGCTCGGTTCTCGGCATATATTTGCAAATTATGGCTAACGACTGACCGCTTGCTTACCCACAGCGAGCATATGATGGAAGATCTTACATTCGCTCAACAAATTCAGCAATTCGCTGCCAATCACACAATTATGGTGGTGGCGTGGGTGGCTTTATTTGTGGCGGTCGTCATCAATATCTACAAAGGTATCACCAGTAAAATCAGCATCATTGATAACACACGGGCAACCCTGCTCATCAATAAAGAAGATGCGGTAGTGCTTGATGTCCGTTCCGATGATGAATTTAAACACGGGTATATTATTGAGAGCGTGCATCTATTGCCGAGCGATATTAAAACCAACAAGCTGCAAGCGATTGAAAAATATAGAGATCGCGCGGTTATCATTGCCGATAACAACGGTTTTACCGCGGCAAGTTTGGCAAATGCGTTGGCAAAACAAGGCTTTAGCAACGTCTATGCCCTCAAAGAAGGGATTGCCGGTTGGCGTGGTGCGAACCTCCCTTTAGTCAAAAAACATAAATAAACTTCATTCAATCAAGGATTTATTATGGCAGAAGAAAATCAAGCAGTAGCTCCAGAGGCAACCGAGCAAACGCCTTTTGAACTACAGATTCAACGTATTTACGTCAAAGACGTGTCATTTGAAGCCCCAAATTTACCGCATATTTTCCACCAAGAGTGGAAACCGCAATTAGGCTTTGAGTTAGACACGCAAACCTCGCAAATCAACGAAGACACCTATGAAGTGGTGCTGCACATTAACGTGCAAACCACCCTTGAAGACAGCAACGATGTTGCCTTTATTTGCGAAGTGAAGCAAGCCGGTGTCTTTACAATCAAAGGCTTAGAAGGCGTACAATTAGCCCACTGCCTTGCGGCACAATGCCCGAATATTCTTTACCCTTATGCGCGTGAATTGATTGCCAGCTTAGTAAACCGTGGCACATTCCCTGCGTTAAATCTCTCACCGGTTAATTTTGATGCGCTTTTCTTGGATTATTTAGAGCGTCAGCAAGCGGAAGAAAATGCCGCTGCCCCGACGGTGAACTGATTGATTTAAAACAATAAGCTAGGTATGCTAAGGCATACCTATTTTTTTAGCTGAGAAAAGAGAATGACTGCAAGCTACACTGCGCCCGTTAGCGTACTAGGTGCCGGCTCTTACGGCACGGCTCTTGCCATTGCCCTTGCACGCAATGGGCATCCGACTTATTTGTGGGGACATAATCCGCAAAAAATGGCGGTTATTGCCGAAATGCATATGAACCCGGATTTCTTACCGGATATTCCCTTTCCAAGTGCATTATCGATTGAAAGCGATTTAGCGCAAGCCTTAGCCAAGGCAAAGGATATTTTAATTGTCGTTCCCAGCCACGTTTTTGCGGAGGTTTTGACCCAAATTCAGCCGCTCCTCCGCCCCGATCATCGCATTATGTGGGCGACCAAAGGGTTAGAACGGGATACAGGGCGGCTACTGCAAGAGGTCGCTTTGCAAATTTTAGGGCATAATCACCCGCTTGCCGTGCTGTCCGGCCCGACCTTTGCCAAAGAGTTAGCCCAAGGCTTGCCCACGGCGATTTCCCTTGCCTCAACCGATCCGCAATTTGCTGATGAAATGCAACAACGTATTCATTGTGCCAAAGCGTTTCGGGTCTATCTCAATCCGGATATGATCGGCGTGCAATTAGGCGGTGCAATCAAAAACGTCATCGCGATTGGAGCGGGCATCTCTGACGGAATGGACTTTGGGGCAAACGCTCGCACCGCCTTAATCACACGGGGATTGGCGGAAATCAGCCGCTTGGGCGTTTCTCTCGGTGCAAATGCCAATACCTTTATGGGAATGGCGGGCTTGGGCGATTTAGTGCTGACCTGCACCGACAACCAATCCCGCAACCGCCGCTTCGGGCTAATGCTTGGGCAAGGCAAAAATGCTCAAGAGGCAATGCGATCTATCGGGCAGGTCGTGGAAGGGTTTCATAATACCAAAGAGGCTTACTTACTCGCCCAAAAACAGGGGGTGGAAATGCCGATCGTTGAGCAAATTTACCAAATATTATTTTGCGGGAAACAAGCGCACGATGTAGTTGCCACGCTACTGGGACGTGAACGAAAAGGAGAATAAAATGCAAGCCGATACACTCGAACACATTTGGCAACATATCCGTACCGAAGCCGAGTCATTGGCAAAGTGCGAGCCGATGTTAGCTAGCTTTTTTCACGCGACTATTTTAAAACACCACAATCTCGGCGGTGCATTAAGTTATATTTTGGCAAATAAACTGGCAAATCCGATTATGCCCGCCATTGCGCTCAAAGAAATTATTGAGGAAGCCTACCACGCCGATCCGAATATTATTTGCAGTGCCGCTTCGGATATTGAAGCGGTGCGAACTCGTGATCCGGCGGTAGATAAATGGAGCACACCGCTGCTCTATTTAAAAGGCTACCACGCCTTGCAGAGCTACCGTGTAACCCACTATTTATGGCAACAGGGGCGGCAAGCGCTCGCCATTTATCTACAAAATGAGATTTCGGTCGCGTTCGATGTTGATATTCATCCGGCAGCAAGAGTGGGTTGCGGTATTATGCTTGATCACGCCACCGGTATTGTCGTGGGTGAAACGGCGGTGATTGAAGATGATGTCTCGATATTACAAGGCGTTACCCTCGGCGGAACAGGTAAAGAACACGGCGATCGCCACCCGAAAATTCGAGAGGGGGTAATGATCGGCGCCGGGGCAAAAATCCTCGGAAACATCGAGATTGGACGTTACTCAAAAATCGGCGCAAACTCGGTGGTGTTACAACCGATCCCGGAATACGCCACCGCCGCCGGCGTACCGGCTCGGATTATCGGACAATCCCAAAGCCAAAAACCCGCCTTTGAAATGAACCAATATTTCGGTGATATGCACCAAGGGCTAAATGGCGAAGGGATTTAGCCCCTCCGCAAGATATTATCTTACAAGTACGCATTGATTCGGAGCAAATCTCTGATAATCGCTTGAGCTACTTATCATTCATTGCGGGTACGGTCATCTTAAAACAAGGTCGGTTTAGCAAGGTCTATCTTATTGCAAAGAACGGCAGAAAACCGACCGCTTGCTTGGCTATCTCACATCAGCCAATTCCGCACGCATTTGGTCAATCACCGCTTTGTAGTCAGGCTGGTCGAAAATTGCCGAGCCGGCTACAAACATATCCGCACCGGCTTTAGCAATTTCGGCGATATTATTGATTTTTACACCGCCGTCCACTTCTAAACGGATATTATAACCGCTTGCGTCAATCCGCTTACGCACTTCGGTGAGTTTATTCAAGGTTGCCGGAATAAAGGCTTGCCCGCCAAAACCGGGATTAACCGACATTAGCAAGATGACATCGATTTTATCCATCACATAATCCAAATAGCTCAGCGGTGTTGCCGGATTAAACACTAAACCGGCTTTGCAACCGTGATCACGAATAAGCTGTAACGAACGGTCGATATGTTCACTCGCTTCAGGGTGGAAAGTGATGATATTAGCGCCGGCTTTGGCAAAATCGGGGATAATGCGATCCACCGGTTTCACCATCAGATGTACGTCAATCGGGCATTGCACTCCATAGTCCCGTAATGCTTGGCAAATTGCCGGCCCGAAGGTCAAATTCGGCACATAGTGATTATCCATTACATCAAAATGAATTAAATCCGCCCCCGCAGCCAGTACGTTTTGCACGTCTTCGCCTAAGCGGGCTAAATCGGCGGAAAGAATGGACGGCGCAATTAAAAAAGGTTGTTTAGACACAATGAGTTCCTTATGGCTTATTCAAATATGGATGCTAGCCTAGCATATTTACGGTAAAAATTCGGCGATCAAGATCGCAATTTTGCAAATTTTCCGACAAAATCGACCGCTTGTCATTATCGGTGGCAGCTTTCATATAGCTCGGTTAATTCACAAATCGTCTGATAAATAAACGCCACACTATCAATTGTTTCTAACGCCGATTTCTCAATATTTTTCCCAATACGGAAAAAATCCTGCGCATCCTCAAGCATTAAATCGGCTTCTCTCAATACCTTTAATGGGCGAAAGTTCGCATATTCATTCTCCCGCCCCCGCCATATATCAAACTCTTGATACCGCTTATGATCCATTAACTCAAGCCACTGATTATACTTTGATAATGAAATTTTAGACCGTTCTGCCCGATAGCGATGCCAGTCTAAACTGACAGATAAACGACGCCGATTTAAAATCACCGATAAAATCGCAGCCGAGTCTTGATAATAGACATATTTATAATAGGCAAAAAAATGCGCTCTTACCTGCCAACCATTACACCATTTTTCAATATGTGGCGGTGCAAACGGCTGCCCGAGTTGTTGCGAAACCGTAAGATGCAATGCTTTCCAAATTGTCCAATGCTGTTTGTATTTTGCCTTGATCAGCGGAATATCTTCTGGACAATATTTCTTCATTTGGGCAAACTGAAAAAAAGGCAAATTAAATAAATCACAACTACTTTCCGTCAGCATAACATCATATCAACCATAAATAACGTAAAAGGGCTAAGTTCTGTGAACTTAGCCCTTCCTAATAGTTAGCTAACAAGCGCTATTACATAACCACTTGTTTTGAACCTTGTACTTGTACTTCTACACGACGATCCGGTGCTAAACACGCGATTAACGCTTTACGACCTTTCACCGCATCACAAGTGTTGCCTGTTACCGGGTTCGCTTTACCGTAACCTA
>NZ_SPPA01000026.1:0-35042 GCF_004569585.1 Muribacter muris
GCGAGCAGTAACACCCGCAATAAACAGTTCAATCAGTTTGTTTTGCTTGTACTGACTTAAACGACTTCTTCTCATAGGGATTATTCTAACCTGAAATTAGATTTCCCTAGTTATCTAGTACAGCCCCTTCTTTTCTGTATTGAACGTTAGATACCACCCGTTCATTGTTGCAAAAAATATCGCACAATGAACTGCTTGTTAGCCCATTGTGCGAGAAGGGATTAGCCGACAGTCCAACCGCCATCAATCGACAGGTTTGCGCCGGAAATTGAGCTTGCGGCATCAGAGCAGAGGAATTTCACAAACTCACCGATCTCTGCCGGTTCGATTAAGCGTTTTACCGCCGCTTTTTGTAGCATAATTTTGCTGATAACCTCTTGTTCGGAAATACCGTGATGTTTCGCCTGATCGGCGATTTGCTTATCAACTAACGGCGTTCTGACGTAAGCAGGGCAAATGGAATTTACCGTAATGCCGTATTCACCGCCTTCTAACGCAGCGGTTTTGGTGAAGCCGGCTAACCCGTGTTTAGCAGAAACATAGGCGGATTTAAACTCGGAGGCGACCAAGCCGTGAATGGAGTTTAAGTTAATCACCCGCCCCCAACGGTTTTGTTGCATATAGCGCCAACTGTATTTGGTGAGTAGGAAAGGGGCAGTGAGCATTAAATTCAGCATTAAATCCCAGCGATCTTCGGGAAAATCGGCAATAGGCGAAACAGTTTGGATACCGGCAACATTAACTAAAATGTCCACACCGCCGAATTGCTCAACAGCATAATCAACAACGGCTTTACAGTCTGCACGCTTGGATAAATCCGCTACGGTATATGCGGCGTGTAATCTTTGTGCTTCTTGTTGTAAAAGCGGTTGGTTAATATCCACCATAACGACCTTTGCACCGGCTTGTGCAAGATTTTGGCTGACCGCAAGACCGATACCGCTTGCTGCACCGGTAACAATCGCAATTTTTTTATTTAACATAGATAGCTCCTGTTGGTGTTGTGATGAGGGGTTAAAGGCGTTCAACGATCATTGCGATACCTTGACCACCGCCGATACATAATGTCGCTAGCCCTAGGGTTTTATTTCGAGCTTGGAGTGCATAAAGTAAGGTAACTAAAATTCTGGCTCCGCTTGCACCGATAGGGTGGCCAAGTGCGATCGCACCGCCATTTAGATTAGTTTTAGCCAAATCTAACTGCAGTTCCTTAGCAACCCCTAATGCTTGGGCGGCAAAGGCTTCATTAGCTTCGATCAAATCAATTTGATCTAAGTTTAATTGGGCTTTTGCCAACGCTTTTTTGACGGCGGGTACCGGCCCTAGCCCCATTACCTGCGGATTGTTTCCCGCACTGGCATAGCTGAGAATACGGGCTAAGGGGGTAAGCCCGAGCGCTTTGGCTTTGCTTTCTGTCATCAATAACAATGCAGCAGCGCCATCATTAAGACCGGAAGCATTACCGGCGGTAACAGTGCCGTCTTTGGTGAATGCGGGGCGTAGTTTGGCGAGGCTTTCGGCAGTTGTGCCAAAGGTCGGATGTTCGTCTTGGTTAAGGCATTGTTCGCCCTGACGGGTTTTGAGGATAACCGGGACGATTTCTGCAGAAAATGCACCGGATTCAACCGCTTGTTGTGCCAATGTTTGTGAACGAAGGGCAAATTGATCTTGTTCTGTGCGGCTTAATTGGTATTTTGTGGCAATATTTTCCGCGGTAATACCCATATGATAACGGTTGATGGCGCAGGTTAAACCGTCTTCCACCATTGTATCCCGTAGGGTTAAATTCCCCATTTTTGCACCGAAACGTGCTTTGCTGTCGAGCACATAGGGGGCTTGGCTCATATTTTCCATCCCTCCGACAATCACAATCTCGGCATCGCCGGCAGTAATCGCTTGTGCGCCAAGCACGACGGCTTTTAAACCGGAACCGCACACTTTATTGAGGGTAAACGAGGAAACATTGTCGCTAATGCCGGCTTTTAGGGCGGCTTGGCGGGCGGGATTTTGCCCTAAACCCGCTTGTAGAACGTTACCCATAATCACTTCGTCCACCTTTGAAGCGTCAATATTGGCACGTTTTAATACTTCATCAATCACAATTGCGCCTAAATCAATCGCACTGGTATGTGCTAAGCTGCCGCCGAAGCGGCCGATAGCGGTTCTTGCCGCACTGACAATCACAATATTTTCCATTATGTCCTCCTGTTAGATTTATAAGAAATAGAGTCCGATGACAAAGATAGGGGTGGTAAAAATGAGTGTAGTAATGCAGTAACCCATAATATCTCTCACCCCTAATCCTGCGATACCGAGGGCGGGAAGCGCCCAAAACGGTTGTGCCATATTTGCCCACATATCGCCGTAGGCGATAGTCATTACCGATTTGCCTAAATCGGCTTCAAGGGAGAGGGCGGCAGGAATGACAAACGGGTCTTGAACAACCCAGTGTCCGCCACCGGACGGCACGGCAAAATTGATGAGGGCAGAGCTAAAGAAGGTTAACAGCGGGAATGTGTCTTTATTGGAGATGTTGACGAAAAATTCGGTAATCATTCCGCCTAGACCGGAGTGTTCCATCATTAGCTGCATTCCGGCGTAAAATGGGAACTGAATAAGAATACCTGCGGTACTGCGAGCGGCATTGGTGATTGCTCTCACATAAGCGGCAGGCGATCCGTGTAGTAAAATACCCGTCATTAAGAAAATGAGATTGACAGTATTGATGGTGAGACTAAATCCGTTTTGAAAGAAAGAGATCGCCAAATAACTAAACCCAGTGCCGGCAATCAGATAAGCTAATAGACGGCTTTCTTCAATTTTTTCGGCAAGAGTTGCCGTGTGATCAAGTGTTTTGCTGAAGTCCGGATCGGGTTGTAATAATTGAGGATTAACGGTGCGAACATCACCGCCTTTCGGGTTCATCATTCGGGTAATAAAAGGCAGGCAAATAAGTAGCATTAGAATGATAAAAAGGTTGTAGCCGGTGAATAGGGTTTGATTGACGGGGACGATGCCGAGAGGGTTGGTATCGGAGCTGATGAGGTGGGCGATCGGGTTATTGGGGGTGGCGGCTTGTAACGGCATTGAACCGGAAAATCCGCCGCCCCACGTCATAAAGCCGATATAAGCACAAGCAATCAGTAAGGCATAATCCGTTCCTTGAATACGGCGGGCGACCTCTTTGGCAAACATCGCCCCGACAACTAAACCAAATCCCCAGTTGATCGCACAAGCGGCGGCACTCATAAAGGTAACTAGCATAACACCTTGTGCCGGCGTTTTAGCGATAGATGCCGTTATGCCGAGACAGCGGCGGATCTGCGGAGCAGAGGCAAGCGCATTACCTGTTACAACGACTATTGCCATTTGCATACTAAAAGCGAGCAGATTCCAAAAGCCGTTACCCCACATATTAACGAGTTGTATCGGGTTATGATCGGTAAGTCCCCAAGCGCAGAAGAAAATGACGATGCTTAAAAGTACCGCCAGGACAAGCGGCTCCGGCATATAGCGGCTGACAAGTGTTGTCGTACAGCGGGCGATACGGTTAATCATACGACTAATCCTTTTTCACTGATGATCATTTGTTTAAAATCATCGGCAACAATAAAATCCGCCTCTGTTTTTGCTTGAATGGTTGCTAAATCGACGTTAGGGGCGTGTTCTTTTAAAACCAGTTTGCCTTGTTCAAATTCAAAAACCGCCAGTTCGGTTACAATCATTTTGACTTTATTGAGTGCGGTTAGAGGTAAGCTGCACTGTTTTAAAATTTTAGATGCACCGGATTTGGCGCAGTGTTCCATTCCAATGATGACTTTTTTCGCACCGGTGACTAAATCCATTGCTCCTCCCATTCCCGGCACCATTTTGCCCGGTACCATCCAATTGGCGAGATTAGCTTGCTGATCGACCTCTAATCCGCCCAGCACGCAGGCATCAATATGCCCTCCTCTGATGAGTGCGAAAGAAAAGGCACTGTCAAAAAAAGCGCCGTCTGCTTTTATGCCACAAGGTTGCCCGCCGGCATTCACAATATTAGGGTTATCATTTTGCGGATCGTGCGCCGTGAGACCTAAGAAGCCGTTTTCGGATTGCAGGGTAATATCAATATGATCAGGCAAATAATTGGCGACTAGTGTCGGTAGCCCAATGCCGAGATTGACGATATCGCCGTTTTGAAGCTCCATTGCAATACGGCGCGCGATTAATTCTTTTGCGTTCATACGATGTCTCCCTTAATAGCTTGGAACGAGGTAATCAACTAGCATTGCCGGTGTCATAACCTGATTTGGATCAAGTGTGCCTGCTTTGACGATTTTATCTGCTTGCACGATAACGGTTTTGGCGGCCAGTGCCATTAGCGGATTAAAGTTGCGGGCGGCACCGTTGTAAATGAGATTACCGTTTTCATCGGCAATATCGGCTTTGAGGATCGCAATATCGGCGGTGAGCGGGCGTTCTAACAAGTAAGTCGTACCGTCGATCTCTATTTTTTGTTTGCCTTGTTCTACGACTGTCCCTACCCCTGTCGGTGTTAAAATTCCGCCTAAACCGGCGCCACCTGCCCGAATACGTTCGGCAAATGTTCCCTGTGGGATGAGTTCGACCTCAATTTCACCTGAAATCATTTTTTTGCCGGTTTCCGGATTCGTGCCAATGTGGGAAGCAGCAATTTTTTTCACTCGATTTTGTACAATTAACGGCCCTACACCGTTATGTACTTGGGCTGTGTCGCTACAAATCAGATGAATATCGTGAATATCACTCTCTAAAATCGCTTGTACGATTTTTTCAGGTGTTCCGATACCCATAAAACCACCGGACATTATGGTCATACCGTTAAAAAAATGACGGGGTAGCTCAGCGAGAGGAATGAGTTTTGACATAGTCTGCTCCAAAGTCTATTTCATCAGAAATATTTATAATAAAAAGTGGGATTCACCGCTTAAACCAAGCGTTGTATTTGATTTAATGGTAAGATGTAAGAAATTTAATCGTTTATAGGCAAATCAGTCGTATATTAAGATCTATTTTAAAAGCAAATACCTATCAATTTTTGTTGTTTAAAAAAGGATAGCAAAAGAGATTGGTGATTAGAAATACAGATTTTTTAGCCACCTATAAATTTTATTAATAGTTTTGGTGAGGAACGGATACTGCAAGCGGTCGAAACCGTCATATTTTTTGTAATGTTATTTGAGGAGGTTGTCGTGGATATTCGGCATTTACGTTATTTTATCGCTATTGTGGAAAATAACTTTAATTTGAGTAAGACGGCTCAAAACCTTTATATTTCACAACCGGCATTAAGTATGATGATTGCTGATTTTGAAAATAAAGAAGATATTCAATTATTTAAACGTCTAAATGGGAAAATAGTCGGCTTAACTTATATTGGTGAGAATTATTATAATGATGCAAAGGAGATCATCAGTAAATATAATGAAATGCATCGTAATTTACATAAGGAGAATAAGGAAATATTAGGCGAAATCGCTATTGGTATTCCGCCATTAATTTTATCGGTTATTTTTCCTGACGTAATGCCAAAAATGATATTAAATCATCCAACAATTCAGTTTGAAATAAAAGAGAAAGGTGCATTTGCTTTAAAAAGCGAGCTATTATTAGAGCAGGTTGATTTTGCAGTGCTGCTTTATCCGGAGGGGATTTCTAAAAATATTATTGATTCCTTTGAAATTCATCATTCCGAGTTATCCGTGTTTCTTTCGCCCTCTCACCCTTTAGCCCATAAGGAAGTGATTGAATGGCAGGACTTAAATAAAGCGAAAATGGCGATTTTTGACTATACGTTTATGATATCGCATCAATTAAAAGATGCATTTGAACGGCATAATATTTACCCTAATATTATTATTGAATCGAGTTCTTGGGATTTTATGTTAAGTGCCGTAAAGTTAAATTCGGATATATTAACAATATTACCTTACCCGATTGCACAGCAGTATTCTTCTACAGATTTTATTTGTCGAAAGATTAGAGATCCGATTTTATGGCGGGTAACACTTTGCCGCTTAAAGAAAAATAATTATTCAACAGTGGAAAACTATATTTTTGATTTATTATTAAGGGCATTTAAAATTAAATAAACAAGCGGTCTTTTTACAAAATTTTGAATAAAAATAACCGCTTGTAGCGCTATTTTACTTAAAAATAAGCCCGTTTTAACGCAAATTCTAATCCTCGCAGTTCGGCAAGACCTCTTAAACGCCCAATGGCAGAGTAGCCGGGATTGGTTTTTTTGTGCAAGTCATCAAGCATTTGATGCCCGTGATCGGGACGCAGAGGAATTGGACGAAAATCGCCTATCCCTTGGCGGCGGCGTTCCTCCGCTAACAGTGTTTTGACGACCTCAAACATATCTACATCTCCGGCAAGGTGATCGGCTTCGTGAAAACTGAGCGGGTTTTGCTCCCGCTGTGTTGAACGCAAATGTGCAAAGTAAATGCGATCGGCAAATTTTTCTGTCATTGCGACTAAATCATTATCCGAGCGTACCCCGTATGAGCCGGTACACATTGTAAAACCGTTTGCGGGGAGATTGACGGTATCAATCAGCCATTGCATATCTTCAGCACAGGACACGATGCGGGGTAAGCCCAAGATTGCGCGTGGGGGATCGTCCGGGTGTATTGCCATTCTGATGCCGACTTCTTGCGCAACAGGTATGATTTTTTTGAGGAAATAGGCGAGATGTTCACGGAATTTTTCCGTTGAGATGCCGTTATAGCGATCGAGTTGAGCTTGAAATGCTTGCAAAGTATAGCCTTCCTCTGATCCTGGTAGCCCGGCAATGATATTATGCGTTAGCTTCTGTTTATCGGCTTCTCTCATTTGATCAAAATAGCTTTTCGCTTCACGTTGCTCGCTTTCGGTATAGCTTAGGTAAGCATTCGGACGTTGCAGAATATAAAGCTCAAAAGCACAGAAAGCAACTTGATCGAAGCGTAATGCTTTTGAACCGTCGGGCATTTGGTATTCCAAATCGGTTCTTGTCCAATCAAGTACCGGCATAAAATTGTAGCAGACCGTATCAATCCCGCATCGTGCCAAATTGCGTAATGTTTGTTGGTAATTTGCAATCCATTGCTCGAATTGCCCCGTTTGTGTTTTGATCTCCTCGTGTACCGGCACACTTTCAACCACCGACCAAGTTAAGCCTTTCGCCTCAATCACGACTTTACGTTTTTGGATTTCCGCTATTTCCCATACTTGCCCGTTCGGTATATGGTGTAGCGCGGTAACAATTCCTGTCGCACCGGCTTGTTTTATATCATCTAAAGATACGGGGTCGCTTTCCCCATACCAACGCCACGTTTGTTCCATTTTTTACTCCCAATTAATTTCGCATCACAAAATAGAATGAGATTATTTTAGTATAGTTTTGTTTTGTTTGGTAAACCAAAATGGTTGTTTTGTGAGATGGATCACAAAATCAATATTTTTTGGTATTCCAAATTGTGAAAAAGGGATAAAGTGATGTCAGTTTAATCAGAAATAAATCGGAGAATGTATGAGTATTGCGAAAAAACATAATTTTACGGGAAAAGTCATTGTGATAACGGGAGCAGGAGGCGTTTTATGTGCTTACTTTGCAAAAGAGTTGGCTAAAACCGGGGCAAAAATTGCCTTGTTAGATATTAACGTAGCACAAGCGGCGGCTTATGCGGCGGAAATTACCGCTGAGGGCGGGGTTGCAAAAGCCTACCAAACCAATGTGCTGGATCTTGCAAGTCTTGAAGCTACTCGGCAGGCGGTATTAGCGGATTTGGGTAGCTGCGATATTTTAATTAACGGCGCAGGCGGGAATAGCCCTAAAGCGACAACCGATAATGAATTTCACGAGTTTGATCTGCCGGCACAAACAAAATCGTTTTTCGATTTAGATAAATCAGGGATTGAGTTTGTGTTTAATTTGAATTATCTCGGCACGCTATTACCAACCCAAGTCTTTGCTAAGGATATGATGGGTAAGCAAGGCGCAAATATCATCAATATTTCGAGTATGAATGCCTATACGCCACTGACAAAAATTCCGGCGTATTCCGGTGCAAAGGCTGCAATTAGCAATTTCACACAGTGGTTGGCCGTGCATTTTTCTCACATTGGTATCCGTTGTAATGCGATTGCTCCGGGCTTCTTAGTCAGCAATCAAAATAGAGCCTTATTGTTTGATGAGCAAGGTAATCCGACCCCAAGAGCAAATAAAATTCTAGTAAATACACCAATGGGACGTTTTGGTGAGGCTCACGAATTGTTAGGCGGTATTCTCTTTTTGATGGATGAACATTACGCCAGCTTTGTTAATGGCGTGATCTTATCGATAGATGGCGGTTTTTCCGCTTATAGCGGGGTGTGATATGGGGTTTGAGAAAAATCACAATGTGATTGTATGTATTGATTCCGATGGTTGTGCAATGGATACAATGAATTTAAAACACCAACGCTGTTTTGGTCCCTACGCCGTTGAAGTATTTGGCTTGAGAGATCGGGAACGCTTTATTGCGATTTGGGATCGGCTGAATTTGTATTCGCAGACTCGGGGTATAAATAGGTTTAAAGGCTTGGTGTTAGGGTTAAAAGCGTATGGTTATGAGTTGGATATTCAACATTTAACCGATTGGGTAAATAGTAGTCGCGAGCTTTCAAACAGATCTCTAATGGCGGAGCTTGAACGAGTTGGCTCGGCAGATTTACGGTTAGCGCTAGATTGGTCGGAAAAGGTCAATGAGGGAATCAAGGCTCTGCGTCATCAAGATGCACCTTTTGACAATGTTAAACGTTCCCTTGAGATAATAACGCAGTTTGCCGATGTTGCTGTGGTGAGTTCGGCAAATAATGATGCCATTATTGATGAATGGAGCCGTCATCATCTTTTGCCTTATGTGAATGTTATTTTCGGTCAGGAACAAGGCTCAAAAGCCTTTGCATTAAATCAGTTAAAACAATACGGCTATCAGCCGGAACAGATTTTAATGGTGGGCGATTCTCCGGGGGATTTGGATGCCGCCCAAGAGGCTCAAACTCTCTTTTTTCCTATTTTGTGTCATCAGGAATCAGAAAGTTGGGATCGTCTTGTATTGGAAGCCTTAGGAAAGTTGGTTTTCCAAAAATTTGACGATACTTATCAGCTGCAACTCATTGCAACATTTCAACAACATCTCACCGCTTCAGAGGAGTAACATTATGTCAGTCGATTTAAGCAAACGCCCGTTCTATCTTAGTCCGGACGATATACAGTGGGTTAAACAAACCATTGCCGGTATGAGTTTAGAAGAAAAAATCGGGCAGCTCTTTGTCAATATGGGATCAAGCAGAACGGAAGAATACCTCACGGAAATGGTGAGTAAGTACCATATCGGCGCAGTACGTTACAACCCTGCAAAGGCAGAGGAAGTCTATGATCAAAATCTGATTTTGCAGACACAAAGTAAGATCCCGTTGCTGATTGCGGCAAACACTGAAGCGGGTGGAAATGGTGCCTGTACAGATGGCACGGAAATCGGTGTTCAAGTGAAAATTGGTGCAACGGCAAATGCGGAATATGCCTACCAAATGGGGAGAGTCGCAGGTGTTGAAGCGGCTGCGATTGGTTGTAATTGGAGCTTTGCCCCGATTGTCGATATCAATTATAACTGGCGTAATCCTATTATTTCTAATCGTTCTTTTGGCTCTGATCCGGATTTGGTGCTTGAAATGGCGTTAGCTTATATGAAAGGGATTCAAGAAAGTGGGATTGCACCGGCAGCTAAGCATTTTCCCGGCGATGGCGTTGATGAGCGGGATCAGCACTTATCGTTTAGTGTGAATAGTTTTTCTTGTGAGCAATGGGATCGAACATTCGGTAAGGTTTACCAAGGGCTGATTGATGCCGATTTACCTTCAATTATGGCGGGTCATATTTATTTACCTGCCTATGAAAAGTATTTTAATCCGAGTTTGCAAGATGAAGATTGCCTCCCTGCCACCCTTTCTAAGCCTTTATTAACCGATTTATTACGGGGTAAGCTCAATTTTAACGGTGTGATTGTAACTGATGCCAGTCATATGGTTGCAATGACTTCGGCGATGAAGCGGAGCGAAATGTTGCCGGCCGCGATTGCTGCGGGGTGTGATTTATTCCTCTTTTTTAATGATCCCGATGAAGATTTTGGCTATATGTTGGACGGATACCGTAATGGCATTATTTCAGATGAGCGTTTAGAGGCGGCTCTACAACGTATTTTAGGATTAAAAGCGCATTTAGGCTTGCATAAAAAAGCGAAAGGACAGTGCTTGTTACCGAAGGCGGAGGCTCTCGCAAAAATCGGATTACCGGAAAATAAAGCGATATTTAGAGAAGTGGCGGATAAGGCGATTACACTGGTGAAGAATAAACAGGCTGTTTTTCCGATTACCCCCGAAAAATACGCTAGAGTTCTGCTCGTGAATGTGAAAGGCGTAGAGGGTGGTTTTGGCAAAATGGTTGCGGGTAATCGACCAAGTGCAGTTGCAATTTTACAGGAGAAACTGACCGCTTGCGGTTTTGAGACGACGATTTACCACTCGCCGATGGCGGATATTTTGAAAATGTCCGATGAAGATCAAGTTAAGACAATCCGTAATGAGTATTCACAAAAACGTCCGATTGCCGAGTTGGTCAATCGCTATGACTTAATTATTAATGTTGCCGATGTCCATATGAGTACGGTTCAACGTATTGTGTGGCAGGCAACGAAAGGTACGCCGGATATTCCGTTCTATGTTCACGAAATTCCAACCATTTTTGTTTCCGTACAATGCCCGTTTCACCTCGCCGATGTGCCTCAAGTGAAAACCTATATCAATGCGTATGACGGTAAGCCCGATACAATGGCACTATTAGTTGACAAAATGATGGGGCGTTCCGAGTTTAAAGGTGTTAGTCCGGTCGATGCCTATTGCGGCTTTAAAGATAGCTATATTTAGGGGGAGAATATGAACATAAGACCTTTCGGCTTAAAAGATAAAGTCGCCTATATGGCGGGGGATATTGCCAATGACTTTAGTTTTATTATGTCCTCTTCTTTCTTAATGCTGTTTTATACCAATGTATTAGAAATAGAGGGCTATGTTGTTGGTTTACTATTTTTAATCGCCCGAGTATTGGATGCGTTCACCGATGTTGGTATGGGGAGATTGGTCGATACCATAATGCCGTTTAAGGAAGGACGTTTTCGCGGGATCATTAAGCGAGCAGCACCTTTTGTTTGTGTGAGCGGTTTTTTACTTTTCCTGCATATCGTGAAAGATTGGGCATATCCTTACAAGTTAGCCTATGTTGTGGTTACCTATTTGCTGTGGGGGAGTTTTGCTTACACGGCGGTAAATATTCCTTACGGTTCAATGGCAACGGTGATTAGCACTAAACCGGAGGATCGTGCCACACTGTCTGTGTTTAGAACAATGGGAGCAAATATTGCGGTGCTTTTTATTTCATTTTTTGTGCCGTTATTAGTCTATAAGGAGATTGGTGGTAAGCAAGTGATTGTCCCTGAAATGTTCACGGTAATTATGGGAATTTTTATGGTTATCGCATTTTTCCTTTATCAATATTGTTGGAAAAATACGATTGAACGGGTTCAACTTCCCGTACAACAGCGTAGAAATCACCGTCAGGAACGATGTTTTGATGATATTAAAGCGATATTTACCAGCCTGTTGGGGAATAAGGCATTGATGATATTCATCTTAGTCGCAATCATTTTGTTATTGGCAAACTTGCTGATTGGTACGATGAACCCTTATTTATATGTAGATTATTTTAATAGTAAGTTTGCGCTATCTGTCGGCGGAATGTTACCGGTGATTGCCACCTTTGCCATTGCACCTTTTGCACAGGTTTTAGTTAAAAAATTCGGTAAGAAAGAGTCTGCGGCAGTGGCACTATTGTTCACCGGAATCGTTTATCTTATTTTGTTCTTTTTAAAAATCAGCAATGTTTGGGTTTATTTAGCGATAGCCTTATTTGCTTTGCTCGGTTTGAACTATTTTATGGTAGTCATTTGGGCATTTATTACCGATATTATTGATCATCAGTATCTTAAAACACATAGACGGGAAGACGGCACGATTTATGCGGTTTATTCCTTTGCCCGCAAAGTAGGGCAAGCACTTGCCGGTGGTTTGGGCGGTTTTGCATTAAGTTTTATCGGCTATATGGCAAATGCCCCGGTGCAAACACCAGAAACGCTAAATGCGATTTATCGTGTCGCAACCCTAGTACCGGCATTATCCTGCATTGTGATCTTCTTCATCTTACAATTTTGGTATCCGTTATCCAAAGAGATTGTGGATCGAAATGTTGCCGCTTTAGAAAAAGCGAACCGTTCTTAATCTGATAAGCGGTTGTTTGTAAGGCAAAATTTGCAAAACAACCGCCCTTCCTACCCTCAAAAATAAGGAGATATTATGTTGTACCCTCTTGCAACCGAAACTCGAGAACTGATTGATTTAAGTGGTGAATGGCAATTTAAATTTGCCAATCACACTGACTGGCAATCGATAGCCGTCCCCGCATCCTTTAATGATCAGCTTGTGCTTAGTGAATGTAAGAACTATGTCGGTGATTTTTGCTATCAAACCGAGTTTTATCTGACACCGGCAATGTTAAAGGAGCGGATTTTTATCCGATTTGGTTCGGTGAGCCACTTTGCACAAGTTCGGATTAACGATCAAACAATAGGTGAATATCAGGGCGGGTTTACCCCGTTTGAATTTGAGATTACACAAGTGGTGAGATTAGGGAAAAATCTTGTCAGAGTAGATGGCAATAACATTCTCAATAATTCAACTCTGCCCGTAGGAAACTATTCGGAATACCAAAATGAACAAGGTGAAATGAGGAAGAAGGTCAGCGAAAATTTTGACTTCTTTAATTACGCAGGTATTCATCGACCGGTAAAAATTTGGACGAAACCGCAAAGCTATATTGAGGATATTACCATTACTTACGAACTGGAACAGACACGGGCGCAGGTTAATGTCGCACTGATGTTACAGGGCGATTGGGATAGTGCGAAGATAAGGATTTTTGACGAAAATGATCAAGAAGTTGCCTATTCCGAGGGATTGGCTTGCCAGCAACTGACGATTGAAAATGTCGTCCGTTGGCAGCCACGCAATGCTTATCTCTATAAGATGCAGGTAATGTTATACCAAAACGAGCAGTGTCTGGATAGTTATACGGAGACCTTTGGAATGCGTACCGTTGAGATTAAAGATAATCAGTTTTTGATCAATGATAAACCGTTTTATTTTAAAGGTTACGGGCGGCACGAGGATACGCATTTTAACGGCCGTGGGTTGAACAATGCGGCGAATATATTAGATACCAATTTAATGAAGTGGCAGGGGGCAAACTCATTTAGAACCTCTCATTATCCCTACTCGGAAGAGATGATGCGGCTGGCGGATCGGGAAGGATTTGTGGTGATTGATGAAACGACTGCGGTAGGGCTGATGCATAATTTTGGCGCAGGATTAATTAATGATCCAGCGGAACAAGACATTAATACTTGGCAGAAATACACGACAATGGAAGCTCACCGTCAGGTTATCAAGGAATTGATTCAACGGGATAAAAATTATGCTTGCGTGGTAATGTGGTCGATTGCAAACGAGCCGTCTTCAGCAGAAGAAGGGGCATACGAATACTTTAAGCCTCTGTTTGATCTCGCGAGAGAATGTGATCCGCAAAAACGTCCGTGCTGTTTTGTGAATATTATGCTCGCGCCGGCAGGGAAAGATTTGGTTATGGCGCTAAGCGATGTTATTTGCCTTAACCGCTATTATGGGTGGTATGTCAATACCGCCGATCTTTCTCAAGCGAAGAAGGCATTACAAGCAGAATTAGAGTATTGGCATACCTTATTTCCGAACAAGCCGATAATGTTCACGGAATATGGTGCAGATACGGTGGCAGGTTTGCACGATATGGATTTCAATACCCCGTTTACTGAAGAGTTTCAGATTGAATATTATAAAGCGCATCACGAGGTAATTGACAAACTGCCTTACTTTATCGGGGAGCAGGTTTGGAACTTCGCTGATTTCCAAACCAAATACGGTACTTTCAGGGTACAGGGTAATAAAAAAGGGCTATTTACCCGTACTCGTGAGCCGAAAATGGCGGCTCATTATTTCAAAGAGCGTTGGAACAGCATTCCCCATTTCGACTATAAAAGCTGATTTGGCTGAATAACAAGCGGTGGGATAGCACTCAATTTTTGCAAAACAGCACAGTATAAAGAGATCGGGGCACAATGTTATATTGGTGTCCCGATATATGTTGAATAGGCGATTGAATATGATTAGAGGTTAATCACAGTAGTAAGAGATGACTGTTAAAAAACAGTATAATCCGACCGCTTGTATATTATGAGGTTATTCAATCGCTTTAATTTTCTCGATCAGTTTATATAGATCGGGATGAGTTTGCTGAATCTCCTGATACATTGGTTCAACATCCTGTTTAAAGGCGGCTTTTTCAACCTCAACAAATGTTACCCCCTGTTTTATGGCTTTCTGCTTTTCTTGATTTTCTGAATTTGCCCACAGTTCAAACATTTTTTCCGTGGTTTGTTGTGCCGCACTTTCAAGTGCTTGGCGGTTTTCTGGTGTGAGCGTATTCCACACTTTAGTCGAAATCACCAAGACATCAGGCACCATTGTGTGTTCGTCTTGGCTGAATATCGGGCTGACTTCGTGGTGGCGGCTAAGGGTGTAAGACGGAATATTATTTTCAGCGGCATCGACAACGTTTTGTTGTAGAGCCGTATAAAGTTCACCGTAAGCAAGTGGCGTTGGATTACCGCCTAACGCTTTTACCATATTAACGGCAGTTGGGCTTGGCTGAACCCTCACTTTGAGCCCTTTCAGATCATCAGGGTGCTTTATTGCTTTTGCGGCATAAAAACTTCTTGCACCGGCATCTAAGTAGGCGAGTCCGATAAAACCGTTATCACTGGAGGCCTGTAAAATGGTTTTGCCTAAAGGGCTACGCAGGACATTATGGTATTGAGATTTGTCTTTGAACAGATAAGGGAGATTGTAAACCCCATATTGTTTAGAAAAGGCTTCCAGCTCTGCCGCATTGGATTTTGCTAATGCTAATGCCCCTTTTTGCACTAATTCTAATGATTCCCGTTGTGTGCCGAGTTGAGCATCCGAGTAAATCCGAATTTTTAATTCTCCTTGCGATAGCTCATTGGTTTTTTCGGCAAAAAATTGTAAGGCGTGATGTACCGGGTGAGATTTATTCTGGTTATGGCTGAGTTTCAATGTGGTTGCGGCATTGCTATTGGCGGATAGCAGTGCGCACCCTATTGTTAGTAATGTTAAGCGGAAATGTTTAGTCAAGCACATAGCAACTCCTTCGTGAAATAAATTGGTAAATAAAATAACCCTGCATTTGCGAGGTTGGGCGATATTATCTACACCAAGGTATTCCAAAAGCAATGTAAACGATCTAAAAGTGTGATATAAATCACATATTTTTCTATTTGGTATTCCAAAATTAAAAATGTGTGAACAAGATCACAGAAAAATATTATTGCTGTTGTTATAGTAGCCATATCGTTTAAATCAAAGGCGTAGCCGATATGATAAAGAAACTTAATAAACTCGTGGCAGGGTTGATCATTGGGATTTTTTCCATTTTGGTTGGGTGTGTGGTATGGCAGGTCATCTCTCGGTATGTCCTTGGGGCACCAAGTATTGCCACAGATGAAATCGCCCGTTTTTTGTTTATGTGGGTTGGACTGATTGGTGCGGCTTATGCAATGGGTCTAAAACAACATTTGGCGATCGATCTGCTGTTGATGAGACAAAAAGGTAAGCGAAAAATCGGCTTGCAACTGTTCATTCTAGCCGTGATGCTCATTTTTGCAGTATCCGTTTTGATTTATAGTGGTATGCAACTTGTCATTGATACTTATTTGAGCGGTCAAGTTTCGCCGTCTTTAGGAATAAGTATGGGGTGGGTTTACCTCTGTTTACCGTTATCCGGAGGCATTATGTTGGTTTATCTCGTGGCGGAGATCACGCATAACCTGCAACAACTGACGAAACTTGAGGGGATCTAAAATGGAGTGGCTTGCTATTTTCATTTTATTTGGCAGCTTTGCATTATTATTGGCGTTGTCTGTGCCAATTTCTTTTGCCATTGTGCTTGCTACGTTTTTGACGATTTGCGTGTCTTTACCCTTTGATTCCGCTTTAATGGTCGTTACGCAAAAATTGGCGTCTGGGCTGGATAATTTTGCATTGCTTGCTATTCCGTTTTTTATTTTGTCCGGCAATATTATGAATCGTGGTGGGATTGCTTTACGCTTGATTGAGCTGGCAAAAATTCTTGGGGCGAGATTACCCGGCTCATTGTTTCACTGTAATGTGTTGGCAAATATGATGTTTGGATCGATTTCCGGTTCGGCAGTGGCATCGGCAGCCGCAATGGGCGGGATAATGTCGCCGCTGCAGAAAAAAGAGGGCTATGATCCGGAATTGTCCGCTGCGGTGAATATTGCCTCTTGTCCGACAGGCTTGCTTATTCCGCCGAGTAATACCTTGATTGTTTATTCCCTTGTTTCCGGCGGTACGTCCATTTCCGCACTCTTTTTAGCCGGTTACTTACCGGGTATTTTAATGGGGTTAGGAGTAATGTTGGTTGCAGGCTTTATTGCTCGGAAACGAGGTTATGCAAAGGGAGAAAAAGCCTCTTGTGCGCAAATTCTAAAATGTACGCTTGATGCGCTGCCTTCGTTGTTACTTATTTTTATTGTGATTGGGGGCATTATTGCCGGGGTATTTACGGCTACGGAAGCCTCTGCGATTGCAGTCGTTTATACCTTGATTTTGTCGATGGTGATTTATCGAGAAATCAAATTGCGTGAATTGCCGAAAATCATTTTAGAGTCAAGCGTAACAACTGCCATTGTTTTATTGCTGATCGGCGCATCTTCCGGTATGTCGTGGGCAATGGCGAATGCGGATATTCCTTATTTAATCCAAGATGCGTTTCTTTACATATCAGAGAACCCGATCGTGATTCTGCTGGCAATTAACCTACTGTTGTTGATTGTCGGCACCTTTATGGATATGACGCCGGCAGTGCTGATTTTCACTCCGATTTTCCTGCCGATTGCAACGGATATCGGTATTGATCCGGTACATTTCGGCATAATGATGACCTTTAACTTATGTCTCGGTATTTGTACACCACCGGTCGGCAGTGCGTTATTTATTGGCTGCTCGGTGTCCGGGGTGAGTATTGATAAAGTTATTAAAACGATGTTGCCGTTTTTCTTCATTCTGCTGATAAGCCTGTTACTCGTAACCTTTATGCCGAATATCAGCCTTATTTTGCCGAAGTTATTGCTGAATTATTGATAGGGAGGAAAGAATGAAAGCCTTTATGGATGACGATTTTTTATTATCGACTAACACTGCGCAAATACTGTATCACGATTATGCCAAGCATCAGCCGATTTTTGACTACCACTGCCACCTCAGCCCGAAGGATATTGCCGAAAACCGTCAGTTTAACAATTTAGCGGAGATTTGGTTGGAGGGGGATCACTATAAATGGAGGGCATTGCGTACTGCCGGTGTTGATGAGTATTTTATTACGGGCGATGCGCCGGCTTACGAGAAATATTTACACTGGGCGAAAACGGTACCGCTGTGTGTAGGTAATCCGTTGTACCATTGGGTACATTTAGAGCTAAAACGTCCGTTTGGCTTGGAAAATCAATTATTTAATCCCCAAACCGCCGATGAGGTGTGGCATTACTGTAACACCCGTTTGGCAACGCCCGAGTTTTCCGCTCGGGGTATTTTAACACAGATGAATGTGGTAATGGTCGGTACAACGGATGATCCGATTGATGACTTGATTTACCATCAACAGATTGCAGCAGATGGTACGTTTGGGATTGAAGTTACCCCGACTTTCCGCCCCGATCGCATCTTTAAAATTGAACGGGAGGATTTTGTTGATTATCTGCAACAATTAGCCGGACAAGCGGGCTGTTCCATTCAGAATTTTGCAAATTTACAAGACGTGCTACTGAACCGATTAGCCTATTTTGATCAGCACGGTTGCAAGGCTGCGGATCACGGTATTGAAAAGGTTCGTTATGCACCGATTCCGCCGGAGAAAGAGCTCGACCGGATTTTGCAAGCTCGGTTAGCGGGTCATATCTTAACCGAAACGGAAATCGCACAATTTTCAACGGCAATATTGGTGTGGCTAGGGCAGCAATATCACCGCTTAAATTGGGTAATGCAGTATCACGTCGGGGCAATTCGCAATAATAATACCCGAATGTACCGCTTGCTTGGCGCGGATAGCGGGTTTGATTCGATCGGCGATAGTTGTTATGCCGAAGCACTTGCCGCGTTGCTTGATCAGATGGATCAAAGCGACCGGCTACCGAAAACGATTTTATACTGCTTAAATCCGAGGGATAACGAAATGCTTGCCAGTATGATCGGTAATTTCCAAGGTGGCGGTATCGCCGGCAAAATACAATTTGGTTCGGGCTGGTGGTTTAACGATCAAAAAGACGGTATGGAACGCCAGTTACAGCAATTATCGCAGTTGGGGCTGTTGAGCCAATTTGTCGGTATGCTGACCGACTCCCGCAGTTTTCTTTCCTTTACCCGCCACGAATATTTCCGCCGTATTTTATGTGAAATGATCGGCAAATGGGTAGAAAATGGGGAAGCCCCCAATGATCTGCCACTATTAAGTGAAATGGTGAAAAATATCTGTTTTCACAATGCTAAGGGGTATTTTAAATAAAATGGCGACAAAAATAGCGATGATCGGCGAATGTATGCTTGAGTTAAACGGTGAACCCTTTGGGTTAATGCACCAATCCTATGGCGGAGATACGCTCAACACCGCAACCTATTTGGCACGTTTATCCAAAGCATCTGAGGTTGAAATTACCTACATCACGGCGATAGGTAACGATCCTTTCAGCCGGAAAATGTGTGCTTTTTGGCAAGCGGACGGGATCGATACCCGATATGTGCTTACAGATCCCAATCGCCTAGCAGGGCTTTATGTCATTCAGTTAGATGAACACGGCGAGCGAACCTTTTTAAACTGGCGGCATCACTCGGCGGCACGTTATTTATTGCAACACCCTGATTATCCGCAGGTACTGGCGCATTTAAAGACCGTGGATTTTATCTACTTGAGCGGGATTAGTTTGGCAATTTTGCCGCCGCAGGATCGGCTAACCTTGTTAGCACAGCTTAAAAGCCTAGCCAATCAAAACGTCAAAATCATTTTTGACAGCAATTACCGCTCGGTATTATGGGAAAGTCGGGAAGTCGCACAAGCTTGTTATCAAGCCTTGCTACCGGATATTCACATTGCGTTAGTCACAGAAGAAGATGAAAAAGCCTTATGGCAAGACGATGACCTTGCACAGATTGTGGCACGTTTACAGCATTTTCAACTGCCACATTTAATTGTGAAATCCGGCAAAAATGGGGCGGATTATTTTCCGCTGAATGATCTGCCTATGCATATTTCGGCAAAACCGGTCACAAATGTTATTGATACCACGGCTGCCGGCGATGCGTTTAATGCAGGGTTTATCGCCGGTTATTTACAGCATAAACCGATAGAACAGTGTTGCCGACAAGGTAACCAAGTCGCCGGTGTTGTTATTCAGCATCAAGGTGCCATTGTTGCGCGTGATGCAACGGCACATCTTGTTTCACAATGTAATTAAGGAGAAAAAATGCGTTATACAATAGAGCAAATGACGGATATGCTACGTCAACTTAAACTTATCCCCGTCATCGCCCTTGAGCAAGCCGAAGCGATTTTACCGCTTTGCCGTACCTTGACGGATAACGGCTTACCGGTAGCGGAAATTACCTTTCGATCGGCAGCGGCTGCACAGGCAATCCGCCTATTACGCCAAGCTCAGCCTGATGTCTTGATTGCCGCCGGCACGGTGCTGAATTGTGAGCAGGTTGTGCAAGCTCAACAAGCCGGTGCAGATGTGATCGTCAGCCCCGGTTTTAATCCGCAGATTGTCGAATTGTGTCAATCTTTGCATATACCGGTTATTCCGGGCGTGAATAATCCTACCGCCGTTGAAATGGCATTGGCTCACGGTATCCAAACCGTTAAATTCTTTCCGGCAGAAGCCTCCGGAGGCGTTAAAATGATTAAGGCGTTGCTCGCCCCTTATCCGCAACTGAATATTATGCCGACCGGCGGCATCGGGCTTGATAATCTACGGGATTATTTGGCAATTCAAAACGTAGTCGCCTGTGGCGGTTCTTGGTTTGTAGATAAGGCGTTGATTGAAAGCCAAAACTGGCAAAAGATCGCAGAACTCACCACACAAGCGGTGCGTTGTACGCAATAATTTGCAAACGGCCGATTGCTATCTGCTAGAATGATGCCAAATCGGGCAATTTAACGGATAAAATGGAAATCGGATTGGTATTGGAAGGCGGCGCAATGCGGGGAATGTTTACCGCCGGCGTATTAGATGTATTTTTAGCCGAAGGGATTTCGGTGGACGGCATTGTCAGTGTCTCGGCAGGGGCATTGTTCGGGGTCAATTTTCCGGCGGGGCAGACCGGGCGGGCGTTACGCTATAATCAACGCTTTTTAGGGGATAAACGTTATATCAGCCTGCAAAGTTGGCTTAGAACCGGCAATATCGTGAATAAGGACTTCGCCTTTTATCAAGTGCCGTTTTCACTCGATCCCTTTGATAATCAAGCCTTTCAACAGTCCGCTATTGATTTTTATGTTACCCTGACTAACGTGGAAACGGGGCGGGCGGAATATATTAAAATTGAAGATGTGTTTGCACAAATGGAAGCATTACGGGCGACTTCCGCACTGCCTTATCTGTCGCAAATCATTGAATATCAAGGTAAAAAATACCTTGATGGAAGCCTTGCGGACGGTATTCCTTTCGCCAAAGCACAAGCGTTGGGTTATGATAAATTGATTGTGGTGCTGACCCGCCCGCTCGATTACCGGAAAAAGCCGTCTCATACTTGGTTAAGCCGTATGGTTTACCGCCAATATCCGCAGTTATTGGCGACAATGGCAAATCGCTATCGCCATTATAATCAACAAGTTGAGGAGATTATCCGCCTCAATCAAGCGGGTGAACTATTTGTGATTCGCCCTTCCCAAACACTCCCGATTAGACGGCTAGAAAAAGAACCGCACAAAATCCAAGCAATGTATGAATTGGGCGTGAGCGATGCCCACAATGCATTGATTGCCCTGAAACAGTATTTGACCGACTAGCGTGCAAGCGGTCGTTTACGCTGTCTTTTTGGCAAAGCATTCAAACCTGCCCATAATAGGCTTTGCAGTATCAAAGCGATGACGGCACAATCAATCAACCGAATGATTTGATTAGCATATTTCGCCCACGCCAACGGTTGTAAGTTGTGCCAAATACCATAGCTTGCTAGCGTTAAAGCCAGATTGAATAGCCAAAATCCTGCCTTTTGTTTACTGTTTTTCGTTGATAAATAAGGGTATTTCGTCGCCATTCGCCATTGATAAATCACGATTGCCGTTAAGCCTAGAACACCGCCACCGTATTGTAGCCATTTATAAATCGGCAGAGCGTACACCTGTTGCAGAATCGGAAACTGTTGCACAAAATAACCAGTGTGATGGGTGAAATGATCCAAGCCGATATGGCTGAGCATTCCCAACCACGCGGAATAAGTGAAAATCAGCAACCAAATGAGCGGGTTTTTCGCTTCCGGCTGCGGCACGGCAGAAGCAAGCCATTTCGGCAGATATTGCTTTAACGGCTTGGCGAGTAAAAACCGATAAACACCGTAAAACAGCAGGCTGAGTGATAAATTCTGCCATTCACTGCCGAAGATCTTATGCCCGCAATTGACAGGCTGACCGTACAGAAAATAGATAAAATCCGGCGACATCGCACCTAAAACTAAAGCTGGAAAATGAAAATAGCGATTGCGGGGAAAGCACAATACGGCAACGGGGTGAGCAAGGGTAAACGGCATTGTTGTCCTCTTTAAGTAAGCGGTTGGATTTGCTCTACTTTTTGCAAATTTGGGGGTAGAACAGACCGCTTGTTGTGAGTTTATGGTTAATGTTTTGACACAATAGCATAAAAGATGAAATTCTGTATAATGCAAAAACAATGATTTTATAATAATAAAGAGGAAGTACAATGTCCAAACCAACAAACTTTGTGATGATTTCACCCCATTTCCCTGCTAATTTCGAGACGTTTGCCGTCCGATTGCGGGAAAACGGTTTCAACACCCTCGGCATTGCCGATACCCCGTACGAGCAATTAAGTGAGGGGCTACGCAATGCGCTGACCGAATATTATCGGGTCGATAATATGGAAGATTACGATCAGGTCTATCGTGCGGTGGGCTATTTTGCCCATAAGTACGGGCGGATCGATCGGATTGAATCCCATAATGAATATTGGCTGGAGCTGGATGCCAAGTTGCGTACCGATTTCAACGTCGTCGGTTACAAAAACGAGGATATGTTGGCGATTAAAACCAAATCCCAAATGAAAGATATTTTCCGCCAAGTCGGTTTGAAAGTGGCGCAAGGGCGGGTGTTTAAAGACGATGAAGATGCACGCAAATTAGCGAAAAAACTGAAATTTCCGGTCATTATCAAGCCTAATTCCGGCGTGGGCGCAAGTGATACTTACAAAATCCGCTCGGCACAAGCATTGGAAGAATTCTTCGGTTACAAAAATCCGCAGGTTGAGTACATTATGGAAGAGTTTATCGAAGGGGATATTGTTACCTTTGACGGCTTAACCGATAAGGACGGCAAAATTGTCTTCTATTCCAGCCTAGAGTATTCCGAAGTGGTGCTGGATACGGTCGAAAATGACAACGATATGTACTATTTCGTACCAAGAGACATCAAAGCGGATCTGATTAAACTCGGTCAAAAATGCGTTGATGCGTTCAAGGTGCGTGAGCGTTTCTTCCATTTTGAGTATTTCCGAGTGAAGAAAACTGGCGAGTTGATGCCCCTTGAAATTAACTGTCGCCCACCGGGTGGCTTAACCATTGATATGTGGAACTATGCGAATGATTTTGATGTGTTCAACGAGTACGCCCATATCGTCAAAGATAACCAATTCCACGCCGAGATTACACACCCTTGGAATGTGGTCTATATTTCCCGCAAAGCAAACAAACAGTATGCCAATTCCGTGCAGGCGGTATGTGAAAAATTCAGCGGGAATATCATCAGTGTTCAGCGTGTGCCGGGCGTATTTGCCAAAATTATGGGCGAAGAGGGTATTCTTGCCCGCACTGAAACCTTAGAACAAATGCACGAAATCGTACAATTTGCACAACAAAAACAGGGGGAATAATGCATTTTGAACAGCGTAGCCATTGGAGTGGCGAATTAGGGCGTGAAATGGCGTTTAATGTGTACGGTCATTCAGGTAAGCCAGTGATTGTCTTCCCCTCATCGGGTGGAAATCAAAACGAGTATGGTAGCTTTGGAATGATTGAAGCCTGCCGGGATTTTATCGAACGTGGTTTGATCAAATTCTACACACCGGACTCCTACGACAGTGAATCTTGGTTATCCGTGTATAAATCCCCGCACGATATGGCGCAGGCTCACAATGCCTATGACCGTTATATCATCAATGAACTCGTACCGCTTATCCGCTACGAATCTGGCTGGCAAGGCACAATGATCGCCACCGGTTGCAGTATGGGCGCATTTCACACTATCAATTTTGCGCTCCGCCACCCCGATTTATTCGATACGGCAATTGCTTTGAGTGGCGTGTACGATGCCCGTTTCTTCACCAACGATTTCCACGGCGACCACGCTGTGTACTACAATTCCCCGATTGATTACCTTTGGAATCAACAGGATAGCTGGTACTTAGAACGCTACCGCCGCAATCACTATATTGTCGCCGTCGGGCAAGGGGCGTGGGAGGAACAGCATATTGCAGATACCGCCCGCCTACAAGATGCGTTTAAAGCTAAAGGCATTGAAGGTTGGTTCGATTTCTGGGGCGGCGATGTCGATCATGACTGGCCTTGGTGGCGGGTACAAATGCCGTATTTCCTTGCCAAATTAGAAGAGCAAGGGATTATTTAGAATTAAATCCTTGCAAACAGTAGGGACGCCACGCTGGCGTCCGTAAAACGTTAAATTACTTCAAAATGCGATAGATGGACGCTAACGTAGAGTCCCTACAAAATTTCCCCAACCGTTCGATTGTTATTGATTCAGCAACGAAAACCGTAAAAACTCAACGAAATGATCCGCCCAGTGTTTTTCGTGGTGGATTTCATTTGCCATAATGCGGAGCTGGATTTGGTCGAGGGGGTGTCCGGTGCGGAGTAGCGATTGGTAATACTGCAGGGTGCAGTCGATGTAGGTTTGGTTCATATTGGAGATGAACAGAGAATCAACCTCATCGCCTTCGTTTGTGCCGACTTGGATAAAAACTTTACTGCTCGGATTGAGCGGGTGGCGGTGCAGAAAGTCTAAAAAAGCGGGTTCGCTAAACCACGAGGCGAGGGAGAATACGCCCAAATGCCCGAAAACTTGTGGGTATGCCGCCCCCATATAAGCGGTGATAATGCCGCCCATTGAACTGCCCGCCAGCAATGTGTGTTCCCGTTCCCGTTTGGTGCGGTAGGTTTGGTCGATAAAGGGTTTGACAACCTCGACCACCCATTTGCCGTAATCCATTCCTTGTCCGCCGGCGTTTCTCACTTCTGCGGTTGCGCCGACATCCGTTCGCCAAGGGCCGTATTCATTGAGCCGTTGTTCTCCCGCATTATCAATCCCGACGATGATGAGCTTGGGAAATTCAGTGTGTCGTTTAATCGTCGGGATAATTTTCCACGAGTAGCCGGAGTAGGATTCTTTGCTGTAAAACACATTTTGCCCATCGTGCATATACAGTACGGGGTAGTGCGCTTGTTCGCTGCGGTAGTCTTTCGGCAGTAGCACACGGATACGGCGGACGTTGTTGTAGTATGGGACGAATAAAAAATGCTCTTGCATTTCCAGATAGTGATGATGAAACACGGCGATTCCTACGGCAAATTGAAACGGTGGCGCAGTATATCACACTTTTTCGGCGGTTGATTTTGCCTATTTTGGCGAGAATCTCACCGCTTGCCGAAGAAAATAACCAAATGCTCTATCACTTTACAAATCGGCACAAACATTGCGAGCATTTTGTGGTATGGTTGAGAATATTTCTCAATAATCTAGGCTAACAAAATGACATTACAACAGATTATCCGTGAATATCAGCTCGGTTTATTATTTCAGCAAGGCTCGTTCGGTTTGGAAAAGGAGGGACAACGGGTCGATGAGCAGGGCAATATTGTTACTACGCCACACCCGAAAGCGTTCGGCAGCCGCCGTTTTCACCCTTATATTCAAACGGATTTTGCCGAAAGCCAGCTTGAATTGATCACGCCGCCGAATGCCAAATTAGAGGATAGCTACCGCTGGTTAAGTGCGATTCACGAGGTGGTGCTACGCTCGCTGCCTGAAGATGAATACCTGTTTCCGCTCAGTATGCCGGCGGGCTTGCCGCCTGAAACCGCGATTAAGGTTGCCCAGTTGGATAACCCCGATGATGTGGCGTATCGGGAGCATTTGGTGGCGGTGTACGGCAAAACCAAGCAGATGGTGAGCGGGATTCACTACAATTTTCAGCTCAGTCCGGAATTTATCCGCACGATCTTTCCGCTACAAACGGATTTTGCCGATCCGATCGCTTTTCAGAATGCGATTTATATGAAGTTGGCGACCAATTTCCTGCGTTATCAATGGGTATTGGTTTATTTGCTCGCTGCCTCGCCTACGGTGGAATGGCAATATTTTGGCGGTAACGCACCGCTTGCGGCGGGGCAGTTGGTACGCAGTTTGCGTTCAAGCCAATACGGCTATGTGAACAAACCGCATATTCAGGTGAATCATAATAGTTTGGCGGATTATGTCGAATCCCTTGAACGTTTGGTGGCGGAAGGGGAGCTGATTGCCGAAAAAGAGTATTACTCAAACGTGCGTTTGCGGGGCGCAGCACGGGTGCGGACATTATTAGAAAAAGGCGTGCAGTATGCCGAGTTCCGCTTGTTCGATCTCAACCCGTTTTCCCCTTACGGTATTGAATTAACCGATGCCAAGTTTGTACATCTGTTTTTATTGTTGATGCTATGGTTGGACGAAACCGCCGATCAGCACGGCGTTGATTTGGGCAAAGCACGCCTAAACCAAGTGGCATTAGAGTACCCGTTAGCCGAAACAGCGTTTAAAGCCGAGGGTGAAGCCTTACTCACACAATTATTGGCGATGTTGAATGACATTCACGCGAGCGAGCAAGATCAACAATTAGTGCGTGAAAAACTGGCACAATTTGCCGATCCGAGCCAAACCATTGGCGGCAAAATGGCAAACGCCCTAACGCAAGCGGGCGGTTATCAAGCCTTTGGTGCAAATTTAGCTCGCCAATATAAAGCGCAAGCCTTCGAGCGTTTTTATGCACTGTCCGCTTTTGACAATATGGAATTATCCACCCAAGCCTTGTTGTTTGATGCCATTCAACAGGGGATTAACGTTGAAATTTTAGACGAAAACGATCAATTTCTTGCCCTCAAATTTGGCGATCACCTCGAGTATGTCAAAAACGGCAATATGACCAGCCAAGACCAATATATTTCGCCGCTGATTATGGAAAATAAAGTGGTTACGAAAAAGGTGCTGGCGAAAGCCGGTTTTAACGTGCCAAGCAGCGTTGAGTTTACCCGCGCGGACGAGGCAATCGCTCATTACGGCTTATTTGAGGGCAAAGCGGTGGTAATCAAACCGAAATCGACCAACTACGGTTTGGGCATTACCATTTTTCAGCAAGGGGTCAGTAATCGGCAAGATTTTGCAAAAGCGGTGGAAATCGCCTTTCGTGAAGATAAAGAAATTATGGTCGAGGATTATTTGGTCGGCACCGAATATCGCTTTTTCGTGCTGGGCGATCAAACCCTCGCCGTATTATTGCGTGTACCAGCGAATGTGATTGGGGACGGCGTTCACAGCGTGCGGGAATTGGTGGCACTTAAAAATGCTGATCCTTTACGGGGAGACGGCAGCCGCAGCCCGCTCAAAAAAATTGCGCTCGGCGAGATTGAATTATTGCAGCTCAAAGAGCAGGGGCTGACGCCTGACAGCGTGCCGGGCAAGGATCAACGGGTACAGTTACGTGCCAATTCCAATATCAGCACCGGCGGCGATTCCATTGATATGACCGATGAAATGCACGAGAGCTATAAGCAACTGGCGGTCGGTATCGCCAACGCAATGGGGGCGAAAGTGTGCGGTGTGGATTTGATTATCCCGAACCTCAAGCAAGCCGCCGAGCCGAACCTCAATTCGTGGGGCGTGATTGAAGCGAATTTCAACCCAATGATGATGATGCACATTTTCCCGTATCAAGGTAAATCCCGCCGGCTCACCCGTGATGTGATCAAAATGCTGTTTCCGGAGTGGGTATAGTGCAAGCGGTCAGTTTGGCATAGATTTTACCTAAATGTTGCTTCATCGGTAGGTGGCACTGCCGTCTGAACTCAGTACCCATTATTGATAGGACGCACGCAGTGCGTCCCTACCCCGATAATCATTTAGCTTACAACGGCTATATAATGTTGCAAAAAAGACATCAAAACATACCGCTTGTAAGACAAAAGGCTTGGGGGAACCCAAGCCTTTTCTTTTGCATTATGGTTGCGAAAATTAGTCGCCCAAACGCTCTTTGATACGAGCAGATTTACCTGAACGCTCACGGAGGTAGTAAAGTTTCGCTTTACGTACCGCACCTTTACGTTTCACGGAAATGCTGTCGATTACCGGCGAGTGAGTTTGGAATACACGCTCAACGCCTACGCCGTTAGAGATTTTACGCAATGTAAATGCAGAATGCAGACCACGGTTACGAATTGCAATAACCACGCCTTCGAACGCCTGCAAACGTCTTTTACTACCTTCTACTACCCATACCTTAACTTCTAATGTGTCCCCCGGACGGAAGCTCGGTACGTTTTGTTTTAACTGTTCTTGTTCGATTTGTTTGATGATGTTACTCATTTTAATAAACCTTCTATGTCCTAGAATTAACTGATTTGTGTCGCTGCTTGATTTGTTGGAGCAACACACGTTGTTCGTCAGTCAGAGCTAGGCTATCCAATAGCTCAGGGCGTCTTAACCACGTGCGTTCCAGCGATTGTGCTAACCGCCATTTGCGAATTTGCTCGTGGTGTCCCGACATCAGCACATCGGGGACAGGCATTCCGTCCAACTTTTCGGGGCGGGTGTAGTGCGGGCAATCCAACAAACCGCTTGCAAACGAATCTTCGTCTGCCGAGGCTTGTTTGCCTAACACACCGGGAATAAACCGTGCAACAGCGTCAATTAACGTCATTGCGGGTAATTCACCGCCGGTGAGAACGTAATCACCGATTGACCATTCTTCATCAATTTCCGTTTGGATCAATCGCTCGTCAATACCTTCGTAACGCCCGCAGACCAAAATCATTTTGGGGTGTTGGGCAAGGGTTTTTACGCCTGCTTGATCGAGTTTACGCCCTTGTGGCGAGAGATAAATTACTTTTGCCTCTACGCCGTCTTCTGCTTTGGCGGCTGCCTTGGCGGTGCGAATCGCATCACGCAAAGGTTGCACCATCATCAACATTCCGGGACCGCCGCCGTAAGGGCGATCGTCCACGGTTTTATGTTTGTCGAACGTGAAATCGCGCGGATTCCAACATTCCACTTGCAGAAGATGTTGTTTAACGGCTCTGCCTGTTACCCCGTATTCAGTAATCGCTTTAAACATTTCGGGGAAGAGAGAGATAATGCCAATCCACATAATGCTACTCCCTAAAGCTCACTGCATACCTGAGGTTAGAAACCAGCGTCCCAGTCCACCTCAATTGTTTTGGTGGCGAGATCTACTCTTTTAACTACTTGTTCATATAAGAACGGAATTAACCGCTCTTGCTTGCCGAAAGCATCTTTTGCCGTTGCGCGTACCACCAGTACATCGTTTGAACCGGTTTCCATCATCTCCGACACTACGCCCATTGTGTAGCCTTGCAGATTGACTACTTGGCAGCCGATAAGATCGTGCCAATAGTAATCGCCCTCTTCTAATGTCGGAAAACAGGCTAAATCTACGCCGATTTCGCTGTTCGTCAATAATTGGGCGGCTTCACGGTCGTCCGTGCCTTTGAGTTTCACAATCAAATCGTTGTTGTGATAACGCCAACTTTCCAGTTCGATCGGCTGCCATTGCCCTTTGATTTTTAAGAACCACGGCTGATAATCGAAAATGCTTTCTGCTTCTTCTGTCGATGAATAGAGACGCAACCAGCCACGGATACCATAGGTTGATCCTAATTTTCCAACGACTTCGATTTTTTGTTCGCTCATACTCACCTACATTATTGAAAAGGGTGTAAAAATTAAGCTGCTTTACGCGCTTCTTTTACTAATACGGCAACACGATCTGAAAGTGATGCACCTTTTGCAACCCACGCATCAACGGCTTCAAGATTGACACGAAGACGCTCTGCCTGACCGGCTGCGATAGGGTTGAAGAAACCGATACGCTCAATGAAGCGACCGTCACGTGGGCTGCGGCTGTCTGCGACCACGATTTGATAGAATGGGCGTTTTTTAGCTCCGCCACGAGATAAACGAATGGTTACCATAACCGTCCTCTAAATTGTTGATAGTAAAAAGAAAAACCCTCGTTCGAGGTGAGGGCAAGTCACGCTTCCTATCAATAAAAGATAGAAAAAGCGGTCAGATTATACCGATTTTTTGCAAAAAAACAAGGGAATCAGACCGCTTGCGTAGCGAATTGCTAGGAGGGAGTATTGAGTGTGTGGTTGCTTTCCAACATCTCAATCAGTGCGTCAAACCGGGCGACAGAGCGTAAATCCAGCCAGATTTTTTGCTGGGCGATCCGGCAAATAATGGGGCGAGGCAGAGATTTGAATTGGCGTATCAGTGCCGAGAGGTGCTGCGGATTGTCGCAGGCAACAGTTACTGCCAACGATACAAGCCTTTCGCTCGGCAATGCACCGCTGCCGATTTGGGCGAGGCTCGGTTCGATTTGCAAATCGTAGCGGCTATCTAACCGCTTGCAAAGGGTATTTTTAAGCCGTTCCGCTTTGTGTTGCAACTGCTCCGTTGATTGGGTTAGGAGTGAGAATGTCGGCAAGGCGTCGGTCAGCTTCTCCGGAGAGAGATAGTGGCGTAGGGTCGCTTCCAGTGCTGATAAAATCACCTTGTCGCAGCGCAAAACCCGTTTAAGCGGGTGGCGTTGGAGTTGATCGATCAGCGCTTTTTTGCCGACAATAATGCCGGCTTGCGGACCGCCGAGTAATTTATCTCCCGAAAAGGAGACCAAATCCACACCGGCAGCGATTTTTTGTTGTACCATTGGTTCTGTCGGTAAATTGAGCGAGTGCATATCGATTAGTGAGCCGCTACCTAAATCGCTGATGACGGGTAGCCCAAACTCTCGCCCAAGTGCGACTAACGGCTCTTCCGCCACACTTGCCGTAAAGCCTTGAATGTGATAATTACTGGTGTGAACTTTCATTAACAAGGCGGTATTTTCATTGATTGAGTGGCGATAATCACTTAAATGGGTGCGATTTGTCGTGCCGACTTCAATCAATTTGCAACCGGCCTGCTGCATAATATCGGGAATGCGGAATGCGCCACCAATCTCAACCAATTCGCCCCGTGAGACGATTACCTCTTTGCCCTGTGCGAAGGTGGCTAACATCAGTAGCACAGCGGCGGCATTATTATTGACGATGCAAGCCGCTTCCGCACCGGTGAGCTGTTTTAACAAGCCGCTGATGTAATGATCCCGATGGCTACGCTTGCCCTCGCCTAAGTCATACTCCAATGCAACATTATGCCGCATTGCTTGAGTGGCAGCATTGATTGCCTGTTCAGACCATAACCCACGCCCTAAATTGGTATGCAAAACCGTGCCGGTGAGGTTAAAAACCGCTTGCATTTCAATTTGTTGTGATTGGTTTAGCCGCTCGGCAAGCCTATCAAATAGAGTGGCTTCCTGTGCGAAAAACGGTGGCAGTTGCTGGGTGTGCTGAATCGTCCGGCGGGCGTGTGCGATTAACAGCCGCGCTTGTTCGACAAAAGCGGTATGCCCAAATTGTTCGACAAGTGCGATACCTCGTGGGTGTTTGAGCAATTTATCCACAGAGGGCAGGGTGCGAAATAAGGCTTGCATAATCAATCCATTAGTGTTTTGCACAATTCTAATAAATTCAGTAGAATAGTGCTACTTTTTCGGAAGTGAGTCGGCTCCGGTGAGTCGGCAGGACTTCAAATCCTGTTAAGGACGCCAGCGTTCTTGGGTGGGTTCAACTCCCATTCACTTCCGCCAATCCACCTAAACCACCCTAAATCAGTGTAATCCTACCAACCTATAACACCTTGATAATCCAGTAATGACGGGCTTATAATGTATTTAAACATAATCCTACATAAACCGCCAGCAACACTAAAAAAGTAACAAGAAAAGTAACAAGAAATGGTTTTGTTACTTTTTTACTCCCAAAATGAAAAACAGCACAGAAAAAACCTTGTTACTTATTTTTATTTTATCCCTTGCTGTATAAGGCTTTAGGTTAGATTGCTGGGGGCGGTTTGGGGTGATTTTCCCTTGTTACTTTTTGATGAGCGGTTGGCAATGAAATACAAACTCACCGATACACAGGTTAGGCAGGCGAAGCCGAAAGATAAAGATTATCCGTTAGCGGACGGTGGCGGTTTGCGTTTGATTGTTCGCAAGAATGAGGCAAAGGTTTTCGTTTTTAATTACAACAAGCCCTACACGAAAAAGAAAAGTAACATCACGATTGGCAATTACCCTGATATATCACTATCACAAGCAAGAGCAAGGCACGCAGAATTTAGGGCGTTATTAGCGCAAGATATAGATCCGGTACAACAGCGGGAACAAGACCGCCAAGCACAAGCAGAGAAGATTAGTCGCACGTTTGAGCGAATGGCGCTGAATTGGTTTGAGATGAGAAAGCAACAAGCTAACTTTTCCGACCGTACAGCTAAGGATACGTTAGCCCTGTTTGAACGACATATTCTCCCTCGTTTTGGGGCATATCCTATCGAAAGCCTTTCCCCATTGATTGCAATCAATGCGTTAAAACCGTTGGAAGCAGAAGGTAAGTTAGAAACCGTCCGAAAGATTATCAGCAAGCTAAATGACGTAATGCGGTTTGCTCTGCACCGTGGTTACATTCCGAATAATCCGTTGGCGGAAATTCACAAGGAATTTGATAAGCCTGTATCAAAGGGAATGAATACGATAGCCCCTGAAGAATTAACCGACTTTTTAACCGCACTGTATCAAGCCAGAGATGCGGGACGTTTTGCGATTAGCTCTTTTTATGCGGTGATGTTGGCATTGCTCACCGGCAGCCGACCGAGTGAGGTCGCTAGGGCGAAATGGGTAGATCTCAATTTGTCTGAAAGGCTGTGGCAATATCGTGTTCAAAAAGGCAATAAGAATTTACCGGAAGGGCGGTTGCATACTGTAACGCTTTCTACGCAAGCGGTGCGATTGTTTGAAAAAATGCGGGTGATTAACACCACGCTGCATTTGAATAATGGGTTTGTTTTTCCTAGCCATTCTGCCAAGAACGGGCATATCACCATAGAGGCGATCCGCCAAGCCATCATTAAGAGCATTGGCAGCGGACGGCTTACTACGCACGGTATACGCCATTTATTCAGCACTTCACTCAACGACACCGGCAATTATAGCCCCGATTGGATAGAGCAGGCATTATCACACAAGGATAAAAACGCTATCCGCCGAACCTACAATAAAGCCCAATATTTAGAACAACGTTTTGATATGTTGCAACAGTGGGCGGATTATGTGGAGAGCCAAGCCCCGCAGCCGTTTTTGTGATTGCAATATCCCTTGATGCTGATTAAAAAAACAGTATAATCAGCACTATACATAAACAAGCGTAAACACCCGTAAACATCACAGGGGGCAGGCAATGACCGAAAACCTAACCGTACTTTTACAAGCCGTGGATTTGCTCAAGCAACGGCTTTCGACCTTGCGACCATTGAGCAAGGACGAACTACACCGCTTGCGACAAGAATTTATTATTGAAAATACCTACAATTCAAACGCTATTGAGGGCAATACGCTCACCTTAAGAGAAACGGCACTTATTCTAAATGACGGCGTTACGATTGCCGAAAAACCGCTTAGAGACCATTTGGACGTGATCGGATACAAAGACGCTTTCCGGTTTATTTTTTCAATCGTGGCGGACAATGAGCCGTTAAACGAACGCACCATAAAAGACATTCATTCCCTTGTTTTAATGGGTAATGCCGAACACAAAGGGCAATATAGAAACATTCCTGTTCGCATTCTAGGGACGGAACACAGACCAACCGAGCCGCATTTTATTCGTGAGGCAATGGCGGATTTGATTAACAACTATCACGCTAAATTAGCGGTTCAACACCCGTTAGAAGCGATTGCGTGGTTACATTTAGCCTTTGAAAGTATCCACCCGTTTATAGACGGTAACGGGCGGACGGGGCGGTTATTGCTGAACTTTGAATTGATAAAACAGGGCTATTTACCCGTTGATATAAAATTCAGCGACCGCACAAAATACTACGCTTGTTTTGATGACTTCCACCGCCAAGACAACGCAGACGCATTAACTCTGTTGATTGCCGGCTATGAGAAAGAAGAATTGGAACGTTATATTGGTATTGTTGGGTAGTATATGGGCAATGAGGGGGCGCTAATGAGTAATAGCTACTTTTTCATTGATGAAAGCATAAAAGAGAGCGTTGATCCAATATATGAAGATTTAGACGTACAAAGTATTCTTGAACAATACAAATATATTTCCTTAAAAGAAGTACTAGGTAAAATTAGTACCCAAAGACAAATAACGCTTAGTGAAGCAAGCAGATTTTTAGCGCTTAAAATCAAAGCAAATAAAATCACACCACGAATATATAAAGCAAATGGCTATAATCATATGTTTGACTTTAAACCGCCTGAATGCATACCTATTGAAACACTATCAATATATCTAAAGAAAGTATTTGAGGATAATGAATTACCTCCAGAGGGACTACCATTTTGATGCTTACATTAGAGGATTTCAAAAATTTAATTTTTGATCGAGAAGAACTAGAGGAAATTTTAGGATTTTCTCTTTTACCCAATGATAAAAAGTTACAATTAGAAAACAGGATAAAGTCCAAAAATACAGACGAAATCGATACTAGCCAACAAAGAATAACCGAGCTAGAACAACAGCTATTACAAGAACAGGCAAAGAATGCCGAATTATTGGCACAACTAGAATGCCTGAAAAACGTCGAACTGCAATCATCAGAAAATAATTACAACCCGACAGAGAAAGAAACCCATTTACAAATTATTTATGGGCTAGTAGAAATTCTAACCAATAGAACGATCAACCATCAAAAATATCTTAGAGGAAATGGCATAAATAAAGCCGCTATAGCAAATGGTCTAGAAGCAGAACTGAAGGGATTATTTACCAATCCGAGAACAGTAGAGGGATTTAGAAATAAACTCACCGAAATACTGAATAGGGCGGCATAGATGTAGAAGATCAAACTCAATCTGACAGTCCCCGTTTAAAACGATGTGTGTCTGTCAGATTAATTTGAGCTTAAATTTTTTTCTGCCCAAATTCGTTTTCCATCAACTAATGTTTCCATTGCCGTTCTTCCACAGCACATTTTTCCTCGATGGGTTCGGTGATGGTTATAATACAGCAACCATTCATCCAAATCAGCTTGTAATGTACTCAAATCCATATAAATTTTCTTCCTAAATGCCACTTGGTAA